>JAHJGG010000100.1 GCA_018824545.1 Patescibacteria group bacterium
ATATTCAACATCCGGTTCTACAAGATCCGAGTCTTGATCTTTTGGTACGGGTGGTACCACTATTTTCTTATCCGTAGGAGACACACCTTGAGCAAAATCTCTGGTATTTATGCTCACCTCTTCAGGAGATACACCCAAAGAGACCATTCGCATTGACACAATTTCCAATTCTTTCCTGAGCTCTACCAGCTCATCATGAGCTTTGGTTGTATCTTCATTGTTGTTGAGCGCAACCACACTCAAATAAACCATTGTTGCACCAACAAGCTGTTGTTTGAGCTTTGTTGCTTCCTCTTTCAAATCACTTATATCTTGCAGGCGCGTTGCTTCAGCTTCAGCTTTGGCCCTGGCCTCAGCTTCAGCTTTGGCCCTGGCCTCAGCCTGTTCTGCCTGTAATCTTGCTTTTTGCCTCCTTTCTAGGTCAACAACTTGCGACCGAATATCGTTGGCAAGTACAACAAGCATGGAAACAAAATTATCAGCCTGATAATTTGCTCGATTATCGCGAATCCAGATCAGCAAATTATGAAAAGCTACATTCAAATTGTTGATGTATAACGATGATAAAGTAGCATTTTGTGTCGTAAAGAGATTATCAATCCGTTCCCGAAGTAATTGTATCTCTTCACAATTTTTTTCATTTCCGACTTCACTCTTTTTAGAGGAATCAGACGAAAAAATTATTGTAGCAGAAATACCCAAGACAATCAGGCATAGCATACCATATACGGAAGACATGCCTATTGCTATAGTAACGATTGTATACGCCCCAACAATGATCTTACTTTTCTGACTCATCTTCTCCTCCTGTCGGTGCTATCGACTCTGTTTCTGGTTTCATTAACAAAAAATAGGATGTAACAAAAATGTTAAAGAACCTTAGTTCATGCAGGCCAGTATTGACTTGCAAGCACTAGTAAATATAGTGAAAAATCACCCCACTCACTAGTACTAATAAGCTCTTTAACATAACAAGAATATTGGCTTTTGTCAATAGCAGAGCAAAACATACAAAAATTCGCCTAAATTAGGCGAATTTTGATTATTATGTCATCCCGAGCGAAGCCGAGGGATCTTTCGAAATTGATGTCCTTAGCATTCCCACATATCAGGTAAGGCCAAGTTATACAGCTCTGAAAGATCCTTCGACTTCGTGCGTCCGACTTCGTCGGAAGCACTTCGCTCAGGATTGAGAAAAATTTACTAGATCAACCTTCTCCTCCCCTTCTTCACCACTGCCACACCCATGATGAGAATACCTATCAAAAATCCCAAAAATGCATTCAGTAGAATATTTGGTCTAGCTGGCCAACGTGAAACCACTGGAGTATTTACAACTTTTATATTTATCAAAGTTCCGACATAACTCGAACCATGTAGAACTATCGTATCAGAAACTGCTTTGGCCAATATCGCTGCCTGATTTGGATCTTTGTGATATGCAGAAATTGTCATGAGACTGGTACCAAATACAGCTTTTGCCTCAACTGCCTTTTGCCATCTTTTTCTTTTTATTCTTTCTTCAACATTTGTAAATCTACTTGTATCAATAGACTGATCACTACTTTCCAAAACTCTCTGATAAAAATCATCTGTTTTTATCGCTTGAGACAAAGACTCTGCAATACGCTCTGCAGACTTGGCTACAGTGTATGGATCTACACCATATTGCTGACGAGAAATTATCAAAACTTCTGTATCAGCTCTGTACTCTATTGGAAATAATAGACTAACTGCTGACGACAAAATTGCAACCAAAATACCAACAAGTACTAATATTTTCCATCTTTTAAAAAATGTTTTTGTGCTTGGTTCGAACATAGGTTTTTAATAATGATGAATGATGAATTTTTATGATTAATCGTCGTTTACCCGACTAAAGCAAGGTAGATTATTTTTTTAAGCATGATAAGTGTACTATGATCCGCACATATCTACGCCACTTTAGTGGCGGTGGACGAACTTTATTCCGTGGTTGCCCGTATACACCCACTAAAACATTGTTAACCAATCTTTGCACCCCGGCTAAAGCCGGGTAGATTAAAGATTGGTTTTTTAATTCTTCAATTAGTTCTCTTTAATTTCATCCAATTTTATAATTTAATTTTTGGTACTGCAATATCTACCAATTCTTCGCCACGCAAAATTGTTATATTTATTGGATCTGGCGCCAAAAGAATTTGGCGAGCAAAGTCAAATCGATCAATTGGCTCATTCTCTATCTCTATTATCACATCTGTTCTACCAAGTGCGCTAAGACCTGCAACTGTTGGCGAATAAGTAATATAAAAACCTGTTGTAGATTGGCGCCTAGTCTGATTTGATGTTACTTCTACAAAATATCCCTGGTAAGGCAAACCAGTATATTCTACCAAACCAAGAGATAAAACTGACGACAACTGATTTACAATTAGCCAGCTAGGCAAAAGACGTCCACCATTATCAACAAAACCTGCGAGCTCTCCCCTGTTTGTTAGTATTATACCTCCAGTTACAGATATTGGCAAAATTTCATAACTAAAACTTGGTTCAGAAATTGACAAATTTTCAGAAGAATCATTTTCAGAAGAATAATCTCCCAAGTAGACTTCTTCATATTCGTTTCTAGTTAGTTGCCAGAGAGAGTCCTGTTTCAAAACATCATCCCACTGAGGAAGAGCCATAACTCTATAACCTTCTCCTTCAATTTTTATATAAACCAAACCACTAACAGAGTCAGAAATGATTTTAGTAATATTATTTATACCACCTTTGGAATCAAGTACCTCGATATTATTTAGTCGTAGTGTAGCACCTTCTTTTGCCGACATTACTGCCCATCCATCTGAACTAAGTATGGTAGCCCTACCAACCAATGCTGACTCTTTATAAATTGATTCGCCAACTTTTTCATTTTTATTATAAACTGATACAACGCTCTCTTTTATCTGTCTATCGAGCAATGGATCTATACTAGCCACATTTACAGAACCGATCCTGCCATCAGTAATTACTCTGGCATCTGGTAAAATACTTGGTAAAAACCAGTCTACAACAGAAAGGGACACTATTATTCCAGTCAAAGCTGATATCAAGATAACAAAAATCGCCCATGGTAAAAACTTAAATAACATGTGTGTCTTCACTGAACAAGTTTTTGCTGGCAAATGTGGAGGAGGATTCATATTTTTCATGTGTCAGATAGCAGATAACATAATTAATACCAACAAACACCTGTTATCTGTTATTTGATATTTGATATTTGAAATAAGATTATAACCATTTTGCGAAAAAAAACAAGAGTAGGATGTACAACACTGCATTGCTTAGCAAAAACCATAATTGGTTTTTCCAAATTATCCCTCTTTTTGACAAATTAAATCTAACAAAAATTTGTATAATATACCAAATCCATGTGATAAATACTCCCAAAACTAGATAGCCTAGCGGTAGATAATGCATTGCCCAAACTATTTCGGACATTACTAGTAAAACTACCAAAAACCATAATGTAAAATTACGATAAGGCCAGGCAAAATACATTTTCCAGATCATTACAGAAATTAATGCATATACAAGTGCAATTAATATTGCCAAAATCCAGTACGGTGTACCTGGGAAAAAAATACCAAACGCCAAAATAACTGTTGCCAAAGCATAGCAATCAAAAACCCAAAGCATCATCATTATTCGTCTCCAAGGTTTCGACTCATGGCGAAGTGCATATGCTCTGTGTATGGTAATGAAAAAAATTAGCCCAACAGCAAAACCGCACAAAATATTTAGAAAAATAAGCATCTCTCTCCACTCTATCAAACTTGTAAGCCCCACAAAAGCAAAAATTGTAGTTAGGATTAATAATATATTTTCTCTTCTCACCTCAAAGCGTCTGATAGTAAGAATAAAAAGAAATATCGTAATCGAAATAAGTAATATAAGTGCCATCACAAAAAACCAGACAAGATGATAATGCTGAATCAAAAACAAACACAGTGAACTCAACACTCCAGAGAGTACTGCATAACGATAAGCAAAAATTTGTCCAATCATAATTATATTTTTGAGAGTAACTCGTCTATCACAATTTTGAGCTCTGTCACTACTGCTTTGGCAGTTACTTCAGAATCATCTGCCAAGGCTTTTATACTAAAAAAAGCTTTTAAATGATCCCCCATTAATTTCTTTGGAACCCTAGTTTCAAAGAAAAAATATTCTATATCTGAAACTAATTCTTCTTTATTTTCATTACCAGACACAACTGACTCTTGAAGATCTTTTAGAGATTCTGTATAAGAAATCGATACAGCATCTGGGGTTTCGGATTCTAAGGATTCTACACCCTCTGTTTCTTCTAAACTAATATTCTCTACACCACTATTTATCTTGTTAGAATTTTTTATAAAGACAACAAGAGTAGTCGCCAATAAAACCAAAACACCAAAGGAAACAAAAATAAGAATTAACAAACCAAAAGAAAGCTTTTCTTTGTTACGCCAAAATAACAATTTCATATAATTATTTTAAAATATTGCAATATTATTTACTTCATTATACAATAATTGCTTAATTTAGTAAAATACCTCAAACACAAAAGCACGAGAGCACATTAGCACATAAGCACATGAACACAGAAGCACAGAAGCAGAATAGTGCGAATGTGCGAGAGTATGACAACACAACAACACACAGATAGTCTTTATAAAATTAAAAAAATATGATAAAGTGCTTATGTGCTCTCGTGCTTATGTGCTCTCGTGCTTAGGTGCTCTCGTGCTTAGGTGCTCTCGTGCTTAGGTGCTCTCGTGCTTAGGTGCTCTTGTGCTTAGGTGCTCTCGTGCTTAGGTGCTTAGGTGCTCTCGTGCTAAAGTGAAAATATGCCAGTATACTCTGTAAACAAAAAAGCAAGGTTTGACTATGAAATCCTCGAGACTCTTGAGGCTGGTTTTGTTTTGACTGGGCAGGAAGTAAAATCTATCAGAAATGGCGGAGTTAAGCTAACTGGAGGCTTTATTACATTTCACAACGATATTCCTTTTCTTACAAACGTAAACATACCAAAGTACAAATATAGTGGTATTTTGCCTGAATATGAGCCTGAAAGGAGTCGTAAGCTACTCTTAAACAAGAAAGAAATCGCTTATTTAAGAGGAAAATCACAGGTTGCGGGCTTGACAATTGTACCACTTTCGATATATACTAAGGGCCGTCATATAAAAATAGAAATAGGAATAGCAAAAGGAAAGAAAAAATATGACAAACGTAAAGTTCTTAAAAAAAGAGAATTAGACAGAGAAGTAAGAAGATCAATGAAGGACCACTAAAAAATACCAAATAAGCTGGCCTGGCCGCGAAGTGGTGCCAATGTTAGCGACTTTGACGGCCACGTAAAAGCCTTTCAGGCTCACGTGGCGCTCAAAGTGGCGTAACAAGTTACACCACTTTTCGCGGGGATGTCAGGCTTCGATGGATGGATTAGTTATTTCTCATATGCATGCCGAGGTTGTTCGTATTCCTCGTAAATATAAATGAACACCTGATCAAGTGCAAACTTAGTCAATCGAGTGAAAAATGCTTTTAGCATTCCAACATTCGCACCCGTTGTCGCTTAATAAGTGTACAACCATCACTCTGATGATACTCGCTAATCAATCAGTGGTGTCAACCAAGCGAGCGTAGATTCAAATTTTCACCTGAGAATCTGAATTGAAGTCATATCAGGCTTAACTTTTTATCATTTTGTCGCTTTTGTAGGTGAAAAGTGAAGCAATAAAACGACTAAGCATGTAGATTATGAAAGTAACCCGTTCACACGTGGGTTCGATTCCCACCATCTCCACGAAAAGACGCACATACGAACTACGAAAAATACGAAAGGACGAAAATTAACAATTCCAATTTCGTAATTTTGTATTTTTCGTAGTTCGTATGTTAGAATAATAATTATGAGAATAAGTAGAAAAAAAAGACCAGACAAACCTCTAATACCTCGTTTTGATAAAAATCAATTTATCAAAGCAACTGAAGTGAGGTTACTTGACCAAGCAGGAGAAAATCTTGGTATTTTGCCAATTGCAGAAGCACTCTCAAAAGCTCGTGAAGCAGAAATGGATCTAGTAGAAATAAATCCAAAGGGCAATCCTCCGGTTTGTAAGCTAATTGATTTCACACAATTCAAATATCAAAAAGAAAAAGAAGCTCGTAAACAAAAAGCAAAAGCTCATGTATCAGAAATGAAAGGCATACGCCTCTCTATTCGAATTGGTGAGCATGATATGGGCATTAGAGAAAAACAGGCAATAAAATTCTTGGATAGAGGTGACAAGGTAAAAATTGAAATCATTCTCCGAGGAAGAGAACGTGGCAAGACGAGTCTAGCTAGAGAAGTAATTTCCAAATTTATTTCACAACTAGAAGCACACAGCCCCCTACGCTTTGAGCAAGAGATAACCACACAAGGAAACAAAATGACGGCTATTGTAACCAAAAAGTAGTAGAGTTTATAAATATCTAGCATTTTCGCTCCGATAGACCTCGGAGCTTAAGCATTTAGAAGAGGTGGATTAATAAGCTTGACAAAAAAATGATAATTGACTATAATATTGCCAATAAAAAATTATATAGGATTACACGATTTTACCTTTTTAATCCTTCTATTGACCTCATAAACCTTCAAAAAATATATGCCAAAAATGAAAACTCACAAAGCAACAGCCAAGAGATTTAAAATAAAAAAATCTGGCAAAATTATCAAGCGCACTGATGGGCAGGATCATTTTAATTCTCGCGAATCTGGAAAAACCAAAAGAAACAAGCGCAGTGACAATACTACTGAAATGTTTAAAAAAACCATTAAACGAGCAATTTAAAGCAAGTGATAAAACGATAAACTGAATATTATATGCCAAGAGTAAAACGAGGACTAGGTCATCTAAAAAAACGTAAAAACCTCATGAAGAGAGTTAAGGGTTTTGGTGATGGTAGAAAAAAACTTATAAAACAAGCTAAAACTGCAGATACAAAAGCAGGAGCTCATGCCTATCGTGACAGACGTGTGAAAAAGAGAGACATGCGTCGTCTATGGCAAATCAAGATTAATGCTGCTGTACGTGAACTTGGGTTGAACTATAGCACTTTTATTGGTGCCTTGAAAAAACACGAAATAAAGCTAGATAGAAAAGTTTTGGCAGAAATTGCTAACAAAGAACCAAAAGTTTTTACAAGCATAGTAGAAGCTGTAAAAAAATAAAATTACAAAAATTTTGTTTTAAATTAGCATCTTAATTTATCCACATTACAAGCTACTTGACAAAGCATGAATAATGTGATAAGATGTATTATCTTTTACTTACTGACTTACTGAAAACCAAAGGACCCTTAATGTGTTTGGCGAAGGCGGGAGTGTCCCCTCCTTCACTCCAATTGCCAGCGCCGAACACATTGAGGGTCTTTTTTCTTTTCCAATAAACGAAAACAACTAAATGGTTATTTTATTTAGCTAACAGAGATTTTAAGCTTGTGTTTCAATGTCCAATTAACCTAATTCACCTAATTTCTAAAATTGATAATCAATATCTAGACACTTCATTAGGTGAATTAGAAATTACCGAAACGACTACAAGAATTTTACAGATGAACCAAGTGGATCTGCTTTTTTCTCTTACAGAGTTCTGGTATACTATCCTCCTATGTTCCGCCTATCAAACTACGAAAAAAGTAATTCTATTACTACTATCAAATTTCCAGTATCAAAAAATGCTCAGATATTGTTAATCAAGACAATGCGTCACAAATCAGAAGTGAAACGTCAAAAATTTAGTTCTGAGTTACTAGACGAGCTTGGAGATCTGGCTCAAATTGATATTGTAAATCTAAAAGTATCAGGCACCAACCAGAGCCACAAAAAATCCAAAGGACGAGTCGTATCCAAACAGTATGGCTATTATCGACCAAAATCAAGCTATATCTACATACACAACAGAACAGCTGTCCGTGGTCAAATTCTAGCTTCTAAGACCTTTGTAGATACACTACTGCATGAATGGCTTCATCACTATGATTTCAAAAAATTAAGGCTAAATTCAATCCACAGTGCTGGTTTTTATGCTAGATTAAAGGATTTGAAGACCAAACTTGGATATTTTGAGCATTGACAATTTTTTGGAACTCTGGTATTATGTAGCTATTATTAAGAATAAAATAGATTATATGGGAGTAAGAAAAAAAAATAACGCTATTGAGAAAATTCGCAGAGACGAGGCAAAAATTCGACGTGACAAGAAAAAACTCAAACGCGCAAAAAAACTAAAAGCGACAACTAAATAAGCTGTCGTATCTGGATCGGTAGTTCAACTGGTTAGAGCACCGCCCTGTCACGGCGGAAGTTGCGGGTTCGAGTCCCGTCCGGTCCGCAAAGTCGCTTAAACGAGCGACTTTTTTAATTATAAAAAAATGTATTGTTTTTTCTAAATAAAAATGGTAAAATAAATACGAACAAATAATATGGCTCAAAAAAGAATACACAATCCTTCAACAGGTAAATACTATGCTATTAGACAAAAAACCACTTCTTCTGGTAAGAGGGGGCAGATTATTGGTTCTTATAAAAGTAAGTCTACAGCAAAATCTATAAAGATAAAATACGGTAATGTCGTCAAAAGGCTTGGTAATACCTAGTTATGTGTGTAATGCCAAATAATATTGAATATATTGAACCGGAAGATTTAATTAATATCGTAAATATTATAAGAGGTTTCGAATATGAGTACAAAGAGGAAGTTCCAAATTATGATGATCAAGAAGAATCAATTGATGATTATTTTGCTTTAATAGACAGGTCTAAAACTGTATATTACCCCACCACAATAGACAAGGCTTCTTATCTATTCATAAATATAAATTCTCATTATTTTTCTAATGGCAACAAAAGACTTTGAGTTGTTAGTACGGTTTATTTTTTAGAAAAAAACAATTATTTTCCTTCTGATCTGTCGAAGAAAAATTATAAAGATATTTTAAATTCACTATTCACTGATTGTAATTTTACTGACTGGGAAGGATTTGAGCCAAAAGATTTTGGACTTTATAATCTTGCGATTATTGTGGCAAAGAAAAACGAGAATAGAGATAATAAAATATCAGATGACGAATTAAAAGAAAAAATTAAAAGATTTTTTGAGCAAACTTTTTTTGCAGATAACTAATTTTTGATTCTAATACGCTCTACCTCTCTCCGCCATTAAGTTAAAACCAAAAACCTCCCTTGATAGGGAAGTTTTTGGTTTTAACTTTTTATATTATTTATAAGTATTTTCGTCTCTCAACTTAATTCCATCGATAATAATTTCGTTATTTTCTTTGTGAAATATTATCCTAAATCTTCCAGATCTTAATCTATAAAAATCAGTGTCTTTTAATTTCTTGATATCTAATCCTTCATTTTTTCCACTTAATAATTTTTTGATTACTCCTAAAAGAAATTCTCTTTGTTTTTTACTTATTTTTCTAAGTAATTTTTCTATCTTATCCATAAAATTAGATAGTTTTCTTTAGAATTTTTACCAAGTCTTTTGCTTTAATACCTTTTCCTTTATTATCTCTTATGGCATCAAAAACCGTATATTCTTGTCTTTCGTCAATATTATCTAAATTTATAGGCTTTATCTCCAAGTGAGTATCTTTAATATTTACTAAAAACCTGTCAGTATTAAAACGATTCCTCCATTTTGCCGGAATAGTAATTTGACCTTTAGTTGTGGCTTTGACAATTGTGTTCATATTTTTATATTTAAGTAAGAAAGTATTACATTATTACTATATTACTTTTAAATAATTTTGTCAAGTTTTATTGTGGATAGTCTTTTTTAGTTCTAATATGCTCCACCTCTCTCCGCAAAAAAAATAATCCCAATGAACCTCCCCGGGGCAAGCCCCGGGGTATCAAGTGGAATATAATTTCACGACGAGGCAAGCCTCGAAGTATTATCTAGAATAAAGATTTTTTTGTTTTTGTATGATATAATACAAACATGCGAAAAATAAAAAAACTAAAACTAAAATATAAAAAGTGGAAATTCAAACGCCACTTATTACATTTTCTTAAAAAAAATAAATTGGTTACTTTATTGGTTATTTTATTGTTTATTTTAATAATAGGCTTAATAACATATTATATTTTGACTTTACCAGAACCACTGATTGATGATCGTCCATTACGAATAGAAGCTTATTTTGAAAAATATAACATGCCACTTGCTGGCCATGGACAGACTTTCGTAGATGTTGCAGACACATGTGAGATTGATTGGCGCCTTCTGCCTGCCATAGCTGTACAAGAATCTACTGGTGGAAAATTTATGCAGTTAAACAATCCTTTTGGTTGGGGTGGCGCACAAATTCCGTTTGAGTCAATAGATGATGCAATTCGCGAAGTCGGATATCATCTCTGTGGATTTAATTCTAGTACTGATCAATGGTACAGCACAACCTCAACTTATAAAAAACTTTATTACTACAATGGCACAGTGGCCCCCACATATCCTAATGAAGTAATATGGATTATGGATCAATTTTAAAGTAGACTAATCAGATTTGGCTGAATATCAGCAGTAAACTTAGGTTAACTGCTTTTTTTGTATAAAAAAAATAATCCAAAAGGATTATAGAGTCATCATTCTTAATTCTTAATTCTAAATTCACAATTCATCACACACTGTCCACCCATCCGGCACATCACACGGTGTTGCAAACATCTTACAACTAGTTTCTTCGCTTTCTCTGGCATATGCAATCATCTGGACACACATAGTACCATCTGGTAAATTTGAATTTGGTAGAGAGCCATCTGATAAATCAGATAAATCTGTATTATTAAAAATAATTGTTTCTATAATTTCATCAAATCTCTCTGCAATACCATTTATTTCTATAATATTATCTCCAACTTGTATTTCTATAATATCAATCACAAGACCAGTATCCGACTGTGTATCTTCAAACTTTAATGCCTCAAGACCACCAACAACTATTGATTTCTTTTGATCCACTTCTATAGGATGCACTAGAGTCTGTTTGTAAATACTTATATATTCACCAGTATCAATATTTTCCAAGGTCAAACCACCTGACCAGTGCGAGACTGTCCAAGTTGCAGGATACTGAATAGTAAAATTTGCAAAGCTATTTTCATTTAGTGTGGCTAGAGTTTCTTGAAAATTCTTCTCACTATTTTTTTCTGACCTCTCACGAATCTGGGCAGGTGTAACAGAAAAATCCTCTTTGGAAATACTTTCGTATGAAGTTGGCAAAATTCCTCCACAGCCAGCTCCAAGTGAAATAAAACCACTTGCCAAAGTTCCAATAATAGCAACTAAACTCAAAAATTTCTTGTTTGTTTTTTTACCACTCTTTCCAAGTGTACTCTCTACCTTTGCAATTCTCCTATGTGTGGAAACAACAGTATCAGGATTGAGTGAGATACTATCTATCCCCTCTCTAACCAAAAACTCTGCAAACTCTGGATAGTCCGAAGGTGCCTGACCACAAATTCCAACTTTTCGTTTGTATTTGTGTGCTGTTGCAATTACATTTTTGATAAGTGTCATTACTGCTTTATTTTTTTCATCATACACATGACTTACGAGACTAGAATCGCGATCCACACCCAAAGTTAACTGAGTCAGATCATTGGATCCTATACTAAATCCATCAAAAATCTTTGCAAAATCGTCAGCCAAAATAACATTGGACGGAATCTCACACATTACATAAACTTGTAAACCATTTTCTCCTCTTTTGAGACCAAATTCTGCCATTGTCTCCAGCACTTTTTTTCCTTCTTCTGGTGTACGACAAAAAGGCACCATAGCAATCACATTATTTAGTCCCCATTCATTGCGAACACGTTTGATCGCTTCGCATTCAAGACGAAATCCGGGTTTGTATTCTTTGGAATAATATCGACTAGCTCCGCGCCATCCTAACATTGGATTTTCTTCTTCTGGTTCAAATTCTTTTCCACCAATCAATGTTGCATATTCATTTGTCTTGAAATCACTAAGACGCAAAACTACCGGATTGGGATAAAAAGCTACAGCAATTCTACCAATTCCTTCGGCCAATTTTTCTATACAATATTCACTTTTCTCTGGATACCCACGAGTAATATCACGAATTTTTTTCTTTGCAATTTTATCTTTCAATTTTTTGTAGTGGATAAGTGCGAGTGGGTGAATTTTTATAAAATTTGAAAAAATAAACTCAAGTCTTGCCAAACCAACACCGTCATTTGGTAAAAAAGATAAAGCCAAAGCATGATCTGGGTCCCCCACATTCATCATTATCTTGGTTTTGGTTTTTTTGATATCCCTAATCTCTGTACGTTTGACTTCAAAAGGTAAGATGCCTTGAAATATCTGGCCTTCATCCCCTTTTGCACAAGACACTGTAACATCTTTGCCGTTTTTTAATAATTTTCTAGCCTGTCTTGCACCTACAATACATGGTACACCTAGCTCGCGCGATACAATTGCAGCATGACTTGTCTTACCACCCTGCTCTGTCACAATGGCTGCCGCAATTCTCATGATTGGTTCCCAATCTGGATCAGTAATACGCGTAACCAAGATATCACCTTTTTTGAACTGTTTCATTTGTGCTGGATTTTCTATTATCCTTACTTTTCCAGCACCAATCTTCTGACCAACTGCGACTCCTGTCAGTATTACTTTTCCTTCTTTTTTCAATTTGTACTCCTCTACCACAGCAAAACTTTTTTTGGCTTTTACTGTCTCAGGTCTTGCCTGAACAATGTACAATTTGCCAGTTTTACCATCTTTGGCCCATTCAATATCTTGTGGAACTCCATAATGATCTTCTATAAGGCTCCCCCATCTGGCTAAATTCAAAACATCATCATCATCTAGAGAAAAACTATGACGATCATTTTGTTTTACACTCGCTTGTCTAGTACCTCCACTCTTACCGTAGACTAGCTTTACCTCTTTTGATCCTAGAGTCCTACTGATAATTGCTTTTTTTCCTTTTTTTATACCTTCCTTAAAAATATAAAATTGATCTGGATTTATTCTGCCTTTTACAACATACTCACCCAAACCATAAGAAGAATTTATGAGAGTAATACCTTTGAATCCTGATTCTGTGTCGAGTGTAAACATAACTCCGCTTGCACCAGTATCTGATGATATCATCTGTTGGACTGTCACAGACAATGCTACTTCGGTCTGATCAAACCCAGCACTTTCACGATAAGAAATTGCACGATTGGTATAAAGAGATGCCATGCATTTTTTTACTGCTTGAAGAAGTGCCTTATCACCGCAAACATTTAGATATGTTTCTTGTTGACCTGCAAAACTAGCGCCTGGTAGATCTTCTGCTGTAGCACTTGATCTTACTGCAACAGATAAATTTTTTACCTTTGAAGTGCCAGAAAGTTTGGTATATGCAGAAATAATATCTTTATCTAATTTTTTTGAAAATTTTGCACCCAAGATGAGAGTACGGATTTGTTTTCCTACTCTTGCGAGTTCTCTTACATCTGATATATTTAAATTTTTGGTTAATTCCTTAATTTTTTTATCCACTTTTGTGGTATGCAAAAAAGAACGGTAAGCGCTTGCCGTAATTGCAAAACCATTTGGTATTACAATCCCCTGACTTGTTAACTTTGAGTACATTTCTCCCAATGATGCGTTTTTACCTCCTACAAGAGGTACATCTTTAATAGAAATTTC
>JAHJGG010000101.1 GCA_018824545.1 Patescibacteria group bacterium
AGAACCAAACCATCTCTCAACCCAATCATTTAGTCCATCACCATCATAATCATACTCATTCATTCTTTTGTTATCACCTATGTGCGGGGAATAATCAAATTCCACCTCAACCCCATCATAATATCCATCACCATCTGTATCCACATTCTCTGGATCAGTATGATAGTATGACTCCTCTCCGTCTGATAACCCGTCTCGATCTGTATCAATTGCAAAAACTATTCCTGGTAACAATAAAATAGCTAATACAAATAAAAATGTTATTCTGTAAAAATAAATATTTCTTAATTCATAATTCATAATTCATCAAATATAAGCTTTACAACTCATGACTTGCCAAAAATATATTATTCTAAAATATCAAAGGAGCTTGTCATAATCTTCACTATTATATCACCTTTTAGGTCTGTGCGCCATATATTACTACCAAGTCTCTCCAAACGCTTCAAAACCCTAAGTGATGGATGACCGAACTGATTGTTTAGTCCACATGAAATAATAGTACTAGATGGTGAAACGAGATCTAAAAATTCCTGACTTGAAGAGCTACCACTCCCATGATGACCTGCCTTCATTACTTCAGTATCTAGCTGTTCACCATAAGTTCCTGATAAATATTCTTCTAGTTCCTCTTCTGCATCCCCCATCATTAGTAAGTCCATCTCACCAAAGCTCAATTTGAAAACTATAGATGTGTTATTAATATTTGATTCTACCTCTTTACCAGGAATCTTGGAGTCGTCTGCAATTGAATGATCTGGATATAAAAAATGTAAAGTTGTACTAGCTATACTCCATACATCTTCTGATTCAATTTCAAAATATTCTGCCCCTTCATCCTGAATTGTCTGCCAAAACTGAACCCACATCTGATCATTTTCTTTGGCAAGTCCATTATAAACAACATTTTTAACATCAAATCGCTTCAGTACCTCGGTACACCCACCATAATGATCTGAATCAGGGTGAGTGATCATCATATAATCTATATCATGATCATAATAAGGCATCACACGACCCAGAGCTTCAATAATACGCGCATCAATAGAACAATCAACCAACATCTGTTGTCCATCTTGAAATTCTATAAATGTAGCATCCCCTTGTCCAATATCTAAAAAAGTAACCTTTATATACTCATTATTTACAATAAGATCGCCTTGATCACTTTCATAATTTTGAAAATCTTGATCATCATCTTTCAAATAAACAAGCATACCCAAAATAATGACAAGTAAGATAGTAATAAATAATTTGGCTTTTTTCACAATAATAATATGTTATCTGTTATTTATTATCTGTATCATGGCTCTTTTTAAATTATAACACAAAAGCCCGCCAAATTGACGGACTTTTTGAAATTTACTTTTGTGACTAGTTTCCTTGTTCTCTCAGACAACCTTGGACAACAGCTGGATTTTCCAGTTTTTCACACTCTGCAGGATCCCCGCTTTCAATAGCTAAATCGATCGGATCTACATCTTCTGGGATTTCAGAATCTGATCTTGTGTCGACAGTAACTGATTCCTCAACCACAGCTGTTTCGTCAACAACTGATGTATCCTCAACCACAGCTGTATCTGTATCTAGTGTGGTAGCTTCTTCTACAACCGCGTCATCGCTAGAATCAGAAGTGTCCATGACGTCGTCATTTGATGCACACCCTCCCCCTACAAGCATAAGTGCTATTGCAAAAACACCAATGCCAAGAAAATATTTCTTCATAGGTAAATTATTTATGGCTCTACTTAATGTAGACTAATACCATTTGACCTATTGTATCACACTTACTTAACTTAGCCTGTGGATAATTTTTTTTTATAATTTGATCTCCAAATCCAATATAATAGGGTCAGATACATTAGCACCATCGCCCATATGGGAACCGTAATATCTATAGATGCAAAAGACAACCCAGCAAACCACTTCACCACCACTATTATATAGCTTAGACCAACCCAAGCGATCCATGCAATAACTTGGGCTAGAGGCCCAAAAACAAAACTACATATTACTGATGCAAACCCAACAAACATTATTGCTGGTATGATCCACAATATAAGAACATTCACGATTGGTGCCACAAGTGACAATCTTCCAAACTGATATAGTATGAGAGGTAAAGTTGCAATAATCGCGGACAACGTAGAAATAACTGATTCACGAATACCCAAAACCTCTGGAACTTTTGTAAACCAGTTTCTAATGAGCGGTGTTACATAGACTAATCCCAATGTAGAAATAAATGAAAGCTGAAATCCTGCATCCCAGATTAATATAAACGGGTTATGAAGACACATAAGAACGCACGTCAGAGCCATTACATTGCCCACATGAGATGTCCTACCAACTTGTTTGGCAAGTAGCACTATAATCCCCATAATCCCCGCACGGACTACAGATGCGCTTGCTCCAGCAAATAGAACAAACAAAATAATTCCAATCGTGATGAACCAAAACGCCTTTTTTCGCGGAATATATAAATTAATACAAATTGCAATCAAAATCGCTGCAATAATACTAATATTATATCCAGAAATTGCGACAATATGCGTAACACCTGTTCTTGAAAACAAATCATTCAGACCACCCAATCCGCCACGATATCCATAGAGAAGTCCGGCCATAAAACTAGCATTTGGTTCGTGCCAAAGTAGATTTATTCTATCTGCTACCACTTCCTTTAGAGACAATATACCACTGAGAAGTTTATTCCCTTCTTTTCCATCAATTTGAACAATCGTTGGCTTTTGGCATATAGCAAACACTCCATACCTTGCCAAATACATATCATAGCGAAAATCTCTCTGGGACGTGCCCTCTACGGCCTCAATTGGTTCTGGTTTTTCAATCTCACAATCCATTTCCAATCTATCCCCATAACTATATCTCGGATACAAAGCAGATTTTAAATAAATTCTACCTGCTACTTCTCTACTCTCACTATTGGCTATGAACTCTTGGCTCTGAACTATATAACGAACTCCATCCATCCTCACATCTGGTTCAGTCGCCACATATCCGACGATCTTTTGTTTTCCAGATAAGTTTGAAATATTTTTTGTCGAATCTGTAGGAAATGCAATTAAATATCTACCAAAACCAACCATTACAAACAAAATGCAAAGCAGAAAAAACAGAATTGTTTTACTACCCCAAAATACTATAAATAAAAATGTCAAACAAAATAATGAGATATAGAGATATACATAATCAATTTTTATATTCACGAACGATGCTATCGCAATACCAAAAAGAAAACAAAAACAAAACGCTAGGAACGTTTTGCTTTTTGAATTTATTACGCCCTCCAACATACAATTATGGAACACAGATTGAACAGATCAAATGGATTCCCACAGATTACATCTGTGTACATCTGTCAAATCTGTAAAATCCGTGTTCTATTCAATCACACAACAACCGATACCAACTTACCCTTCACGTAAATAACCTTTTTCGGTTCTTTACCATCAATCCATTTGTCAACTTTTTCTGATTCTAGTGCTAATTTTTTGATTTCTTCTTCCGAAATATCCACAGAAACAGTCAGTTCATCCCTTACTTTGCCATTCACCTGAATTGCAATTGTAATTTCATCTTCAACAATTTTTGTTGGATCATATTTTGGCCATACCATATCCCCTTCTCCATACTGCTCCCAAAGTTCTGCACAAATATGTGGTGCAAAGGGTGACAAAATAGTAACTAGCGACTGGTAACTAGTAATTGATATTTCTTCTTCCTTCATCATCTCATTAACTAGCTCCATCATCTTAGCAATCGCAGTATTAAACCTCATCGCATCAATGTCCTCCGTAACTTTCTTAATCGTTTTATGAAGCGCAACATCAATCGCATCAATCGCTTTGTTTCTTGTTTCTTGTTTCTTGTTTCTTTCATCCAATCTTTCCTGCAATCCCCAAACACGATCCAGAAAACGTTTCACACCTACTAAACCGTTGGTATCCCACTCAACCGCCTGATCAAATGGACCCATAAACATAATATATGCTCTAAGTGCGTCAGCACCAAATTTCTCTACCATCTCATCTGGGTTCACTACATTTCCTTTGGACTTACTCATTTTTTCTCCGCCCTTTGCAAGTATCATACCATGCGAAGTTCGTTTCTTGTATGGCTCTTTGAATGGTACCTCACCAATATCACACAAAAACTGATTCCAAAAACGAGAATATAACAAATGTAAAACCGTATGTTCCATTCCCCCATTATACCAATCAACCTGCCCCCAATATTTCATATTTTCTTTGGATGCAAAGACTTTGCCATTGTTGGGATCCATGTAGCGCAAAAAATACCAGCTGGATCCTGCCCAGTTTGGCATAGTGTCTGTCTCACGCCTTGCAGACCCTCCACACTTTGGACAAGTAGTATTTACCCACTCTTCAATTGAAGCTAGTGGTGACTCACCAGTATCAGTTGGTTGATATTTTTCTACTTCTGGCAATTTGAGTGGAAGTTCTTCTTCTGGTAACGGAACCCATCCACCACATTTCTTACAATCAACCAATGGAATCGGCTCCCCCCAATAACGTTGGCGAGAAAATACCCAATCACGTAGTTTATAATTTGTTTCCCTTTTGCCAAATCCTTTTTCTTCTAACCAATTAATCATTTTTTCTTTGGCTTCTTCTGTCTTTAAACCATTTATAAACTCCGAATTTATTGCTATACCAGCATCTGTATAAGAACATTCGCCTTCTGTCATGCACTTCCAGATCAATTTTTGATTCCACACATTTATAAATGAATCTATCTCCTCTTCTTTCACCCATAATGCTTCGTGCTGATCTTTTTCTTTCTGATCTATTTCTAGCTTACTGTCATTCTGAAGTTCAAATAACAAATATTTGAAATGTGCAAACACATTTGAATCTTTGTGTGGTCTATAAAATTCTGCAAAAACAGAATCGCCAATTTGTTTAATAAATTTAATATTTGTATAACCTGTTTCCTCCAACACCTCTCGTTTCGCTGCTGTTTCCAAATCATCACCTTCAATACCACCAGTTGGAAAAGATTTCCAAGGTGTTGTTTTCCAATCCAAACATAAATATGTATTATCTTTTGGATTTTTTACAATAGCCGTAATTACATCTCTTTCTTCGGTCTCTTTATCCTCTCGCGGACTATCTTTCAAATAAGGTGCTACAACTTTTTTAATATTTACTTTATGCTTGGTTGCAAACTCAAAATCTCTCTCATCATGCGCTGGTACCGCCATAATTGCCCCAGTTCCATAACCTACCAAAACATAATCTGCCACCCAAACAGGTATTTCTTCATTATTCACAGGATTGATTGCTTTTATACCTTTCAATTCTACACCTGTCTTTTCTTTTTCATCATTAGTTCTATCAATATCAGTTTTTTTCTTGGCCTCTTCAATATATTTCAAAACCTCACTCCAATTTTCAATCTTTTCTTTCATTTCTTCAATCAACTGATGTTCAGGTGCTAACACCATATATGTCGCCCCAAAAAGCGTATCTGGTCTTGTTGTAAACACTTCAAGAATCCTGTCATTCCGAGGAGCTTCAAGCGACGAAGGGATCCCAGTGGGATTGCCACGTTCTTCGCTTCGCTCATCACTCGCAATGACAGAAAAAAACACACTTGCCCCTTCTGATTTTCCAATCCAATTCGTTTGTTCAATTTTTGCCCGTTCAATATAGTCCACAGTACCCAAACCCTGCAGAAGAGACTCTGCATATTTTGTAATAGCCAACATCCATTGTTCTTTGTTACGTTTTTCTACCGGTCCACCACAACGCTCGCAAACGCCTCCAACCACTTCTTCGTTAGCCAAGCCAATTTTGCAAGACAAACACCAATTTATTGGCTGATTTTTTTTGTATGCAAGTCCATGTTTAAATAATTGCAAAAATATCCATTGAGTCCATTTGTAATAATTTGGATCAGTAGTGTCTACCACGCGAGACCAATCAAAGCTATAGCCAAGAATTTTCAACTGGCGAGTAAAATTGGCAATGTTTTCTTTTGTTACCTCTGCTGGTTGTCTTCCAGTCTTAATAGCATAATTTTCTGTGGGCAGACCAAAGGCGTCAAATCCAATTGGAAACAAAACATTATATCCTTCCATTCTCTTTTTGCGCGAAACAACGTCCATGGCAGTAAACGGACGCGGATGACCCACATGAAGACCCTCTCCACTTGGATATGGAAATTCAATAAGAGAATAAAACTTTTCTTTTTTCTTATCTTCTGTAACTTCAAAAGTCTTATTATCTTCCCAATATTTTTGCCATTTTTTTTCAATTTTCTTTGGATTATATTCTTGCATATAAAAATAGAACACGGATTAAACGAATTGAACAGATTTGAACGAATTATAGATCCGTTTTTATTCGTTAGATTCGTTTAATCCGTGTTCTATTATGTTACTTGCTTTAGTAAAAAAAATCAAGTCATTTTGGCAGAAACCCTCTCCACTGCCTTAACAAAAGCAGCAGTTCTCATGTCAATATTATATTTTTCCTTTGTATCCCAAACTTCGTTAAAAGCAGTAACCATGATCTTCTCTAGTTTTTCCAACACATCATCTTCTGTCCAGTGCTCCCCTTTTACATTCTGATCCCATTCAAAATAGCTAACTG
Organism: Patescibacteria group bacterium; assembly: GCA_018824545.1. Classification (GTDB taxonomy): domain Bacteria; phylum Patescibacteriota; class Patescibacteriia; order Magasanikbacterales; family UBA922; genus JAHJGG01. The sequence continues at coordinate 6,642 of JAHJGG010000101.1, forward strand.
TTACTCCGCCGGCATTGGCCAGTACATCTGGGACAAGAATAATGCCCTTGCTCCGCAAAATTTCGTCTGCCTCAGGCGTAGTTGGACCATTTGCCAACTCTACTATTGCTTTAGCTTTGATTTTATCCACATTTTCAATTGTAATTTGATTTTCTAGAGCTGCTGGAATCAAGATGTCAACATCTAATTCCAATAATTCTTCATTTGTAATTCCCCTACATGTTCCATCTCCTGGGACCTGTTCTAGTGTGCACACACTTCCCAAACAATAACAACCAAGCATTCCTCCGGCCTCTTTGATTGCATCCGCTTTTTGTGGGTTAATACCATCTGCATTATACACCCCACCCTTGGAATCACTTATTGCTACAATCTTATATCCCATCTTGTATAAAATCTTTGCCATGTAGCTACCGGCATTGCCATAACCTTGAATAGCGACTGTAGTTTCAGCCGGGTTCAATTTCATCTTCTTTGCCAGCTCGCGTATACAATAAACCCCGCCCTGAGCTGTGGAAAAACTACGCCCTTCGGACCCACCATCTTCAAGTGGTTTACCAGTAATTACACCGGGATCCTCATGTCCTACCAACTTTTCGTATTCATCGCGCATCCAGGCCATTATTTGCGGTGTAGTGTACACATCTGGTGCTGGTACATCTTTGTCAGATCCAATATTTGGCCAAATTTTTTGTATATATCCACGAGATAGTCTTTCTATTTCTCCAATAGACAATTCCTTTGGATTTATGATTACACCACCTTTGCCACCGCCCATAGGAATGTTTACTGTGGCACACTTAATCATCATCCAAAAAGACAATGCCTTGACTTCGTCTATTGTTACGCCAGGATGATAACGAATACCGCCCTTATATACTCCCAAAGCATTATTATATTGAGAACGATAGCCAGTAAACACTTTTACTTCCCCACCGTCCATTTTGACAGGAATAGCAACTTCAATTACTCTATCTGGTTGTTCCAAAATTACTCGAATATTTTTATCAAGATTAATTATGTCAGCAGCATTATCCAGCTGTTTCATTGCATTTTGAAATGGATTATTCATAAAATTTAGTTTATAAGTAAAGTGTATTCTATAATACGCTTAATTATAAATGATATCAAGTGCTATATATTAAAAAAGTCCACCAAATTCGGCGGACTTTTTTCTTACAAATTTTTTTCAATAAACTCTTTTAATTTTTCTTTGGTAACTCCGCCAATAATTTTGTCAGCCACTTCTCCATTTTTGAACAGTACAAAAGTTGGTACACTCATTACTTCGTATTTTCCAGTAGTATTCTGATTTTCGTCCACATTCAACTTTCCAATCTTTACCTGTGTTTCTTCGTACTCATGACCTAATTCTTCTACAATAGGTCCAATCATCTGACATGGCCCACACCAAGGTGCCCAAAAGTCTACAAAAACTGGAACAGAGGATTTTAAAACTTCGTTTTCAAAGTTATTATCACTAAATGTAATCTCTGGCATAATTTTTTGATTAAAAGATTAGAAGATTAGAAGATTAAAATCTTACAATCTTTTAGTCTTTTATTCTTTACTCAAATATAATCTTCCTAGTCTTACTCTCCTCTGTATAAAATTCAAGTACATCATCAACCTCAATTTTTTCTTTTCCTTCAAAATGTAACCCACACTCAGTACCATGAGGGATTTCTTTTACAGATTGTTTTCCTTGTTGACACTCTGTAATTTTTCCTTCTCCAACCCACTCTCCACCACGCTTGACTCGAACAAGTGCATTTTTTATTACCTTTCCCTTTTCTACTCTGCCACCAACAGTCATAGATCCTTTTTCTGTACGAAAAATAGCCATAACTTTCAAATTACCAAGTTCTGTTACTATTTTTTCTACATCTAGCAATTTTTCAAGTTCCTCCTTAACCCAATTTATAAGATCATAAATAACATCATAGTGTAAAAAAGGAACTTTTTCTTCTCGCATCTTTTCCTCGGCAGTAAGTGCAGCTTTTACTTTGAATCCAATTACTGTTGCATGACCTGCTTTAGCTTTGTTGACATCATCTTCAGTAACATTGCCCAAACCTTTTCCAACAATCTTTACACCAACCTCATCATGTTTTATTTTTTCCATGGATCCAATAATTGCTTCCAAAGACCCCAACACATCTGTTTTTATAAGAAGATTAAGAGTATTTTTACCTTTATCATCTTCATCTGTATCAGATCCTCCTGTGGAAACAATTGTATGCTGTTCTGCTCCTGTCTGATCTGCTTTCTTTTGTCTCACATCAATTTTTTCAGCTCCTATAGCCTTTCCAACATTCAAAATATCCCCCACCTCTGGAGCTACCTTGAATCCAATAATCTGTACTGGTGTAGATGGTGGAGCTTCTTCAATTTCTTCTGATTTGTGGTTTCTCATTGCCCTCACTTTTCCGTATATTTCATCATTTACTACCAAAGGATCGCCTTTTTTTAGAGTCCCTGACTGAACCAAAACAGTAGCCACAGGTCCCATATTCTTGTCTTTGTGTGATTCGATAATAGTTCCTATTGCTGGCAATGCTGGGTCTGCCTGAATGGTTTCTTCATTCATATCAGCTACCAAAAGCAAAACATCTAGCAACTTATCAATATTTAAATTTTGTTTTGCAGAAATTTCTACCATTGGTACCTGCCCACCCCACTCTTCTGACAAAATATTTCTTTGGGATAGTTCTGACCTGACTTTTTGTGGATCAGCAGATTCTTTGTCAATTTTATTAATTGCAACTACAAGTGGTAACTTGGCTGCTTTTATAATCTGAATTACTTCTTCTGTCTGAGGCTTCACACCATCGTCGGCTGCGACAATTAGAATAGCTATGTCTGCTACTTTGGCTCCCCTACTTCTCATAACAGTAAAAGCTTCGTGGCCAGGTGTGTCAATAAATGTAATTGGTCTCTCTTCTTTTGTCTTTGGATCCTTCCAAATTGTCTGATATGCTCCAATATGTTGTGTAATACCACCTGATTCAGTATCAATTACATTTGTATGTCTTATGGCATCAAGTAATTTTGTTTTACCATGGTCTACATGTCCCATAACTACGACAACAGGAGAACGAGGTTGCATGTGAACTCCTTTTTCCAAAGCTTTTTCCAATTCTTTTATCTTTTTTTCTTCTTCTTTTTCATCCAACACTTCTCCTTCTTCTTTTTCTACAGAAAAACCAAGCTCTTCAGCCATTATTGTAGCGGTATCATAATCAATATTTTGATTTTGATTTGCAAGAATTCCATTTTTCATGAGTTCTGTAATTACTTCAGTAACAGACAGTTCTAGCTTTTCAGCAAACTTTCTCACAGTAATTAATTTTGGCAAAGTAATTTTATGTCCTGCTTCTTTTCGCAACTCTCTTTCTATCAATTTCTTTTCTTCTATTTCACGCTGTTTTTTTTCTTCTATTTCTTTTTTTATAAAACGCCAACGACGTGTAATCTGATCTGCAACCTTATCGTCAATTTTTATAGCTTTTTGTCCAATATCAAAACCATACTGAGGTAATATCTCCAGTAGTTCTTTTGTATTCACCCTAAGTTGTCTTGCGAGTTCTGTTACGTTCATGTAAAAATATAATGTAACAAAAAATAGAAACTCTATTTTAGGTCTCTACACTATACTAAAATATCTTTAAAAAGTCAATTTCTACTTCTTTCTAGCCAAAATAACATAACTCTGAGCCTCTACCAAAGGGCCAACCAGATACATTTCTATGAGTCCATATAACTCTGCCATAGCAATCGATACTGGACGCGTTATTTTTTTGAATAATGTCAAAATCTTGTTAATCATACGCAAAAAGAAGAATTTCTTTTGTTCTTGCAGTTTTGGATAAAATTCTTCTGGATGTACTATAAATGCTACCCAAAATGCCCCGATCATCTTTTCAATATTCATGCCCGCATTAGAAACTAATTTCCGGAGTTCATGCTTACTATACAAAGAAATATGAAACTCTGCATGAGGATCAATGTTTAACCCATGACGAAACAAATACTTCCGAACATACGCATGGTGGCCAAGAGCTGATTCACTAAACATAGATAATATTCCTCCCTTTTTTAAAACTCTATTAATTTCTGAAAGCCAAAATGGCACATCTTCTACATGACCCAAAACATCAGAAGTGTAAATTGCATCAAAACTATTGTCAGAAAAAGGGAATTGTTTTCCATCGTACCACCTTACGTCTGCTGTAATAGCATTTTTCTTTATTTTTTCACGCGCAATATCAATCTGTAATTTTACCACGTCAATTCCAACCACATCTGCCCGTCTGCCAAACATTTTTTTTAGATCAATAACAGAAGCACCAGTACCACAGCCAATATCAAGAATTTGATATGGTTCACTAATATTTCTGTCTTGCATAGAAAAATCAAAATCTTTTTTTATATATCTATACAAAAACCACTTTTTTGGATAAAAAAGTAATTTGAACCAATCTTTTTTGGTTGGACGATCACCTGTAAAAATTGGATTGGTATCCCAAATCTCTGCATCTCCTTGTACCATCTTACCCCAGCCTAAGGTATTACTCTTTTTTTCCATATGCATCTTTTTGTATTTTATAAACATTTCTAAGAGCAGAGTCCAAATCATCTTCCTGCAAAATACATTCTCTAACCGCAAATAATTCACCTCTATCTGTACAATGTTTACCCTGAGCCAATTTGTCAGCAAAAAACATAGTCATTATATCTTCAACAGGTAATCCTGTGTTTTGCAATTCACCTTTCATACGAAAAAAAGATTCTCTAAAACTATCATAATCTAATGTCTTTCTCATCTCCTTAATACCTCTCATCGGAATAGAATGAGACCCGACCAACCTAGCTATTCTTTTTTTATCCAATCCAAACTTGTCAAACAATTCTCCATCCATTTCGCTTACCAAGACTTCGCCAACTTTTTCATGGTCATCAAATTCATGATAAGGTTCACCTGTTTCTGTTTTCAATTCGACACCATCCTTAATTTTTGGCATAGCCACAACAGGTTTTCCAATATCATGCAATAAGCCTGCCACAATTAGATCATTATCAATCTTTCCTCCTAATATCTCTTTCAGGCTATTAACAAAAAAAATAGTATGACTATAGACATCAAACTCATGAAATTTATTTTGCCAAATACCTTTTTCAGCTTGTACAACCTCTAATTTTTCTACCTCACTTACAATATTTTCTAATTCCCTATTTTCCATATTCTGAGTTTCGTTTTTTTCCATATTTTTTATTAATAGTTATCTAGTATTGTTACGAATCCAAAAATAATATATTATAATTGTATCATAAAGTAGATATAATATAAAACTTGGATTCAAACTTCTAACGCAACAG
>JAHJGG010000102.1 GCA_018824545.1 Patescibacteria group bacterium
GCTCTATCTAGTTTTAAAATGAGCCGACATCCAGGATTGAACTGGAGACCTCCCCGCTGTACAGCGGGACGCTCTATCTAGTTTTAAAATGAGCCGACATCCAGGATTGAACTGGAGACCTCATCCTTACCATGGATGTGCTCTACCAACTGAGCTATGTCGGCGCGTTGCCAACTGCTTGTCCGTCTTGGGCGGAAGCTATGTCGGCATTAGTAGAGCCATTTTACATTAAAATGTAATTCTCGTCAATATTGCCAAAAAAAACCACCTTACACTCCGCCGTAACTCTCAAAACTTCCTCCAGAGTTGTTTCCCCACTCAAAACCTTATACACTCCGTCTTCCATCATAGTGGTCATACCATTAGCGCGGGCTAGTTTCATATTTCTTCCCATCTGAAGCTTTTAATTTCAGTTGTCGACAAATTGTCGACAACTGGAGTCCATCCTCATCTTTTACACGCATTTTCATCTTATACCAATAATCACGTGGATTAATACTATCTGTAAGTACCTCTATAATATAAATAACCGAAAACCACCATTCATTATTATAAATAATTTTTCTAATTTCTTTTCTGCAAAAAATCACTATTTGGGTTGTAGTTTCCATTTTTATTTCAATGAATATCAAACTCCAATGCACTTTTTTTATTTCCTTTTTTAACAGTATTTTTTTTTAACATAAGCAAAAATAATTAGCTGGCTAATTTGTCTACATTATACCATACAATTATTGACAAATAAATGGATATACTTTATAATGATGCTAATTATGCCAACTTAGCTCAGCTGGTAGAGCAACGGTTTTGTAAACCGTAGGTCCGGGGTTCGAACCCCCGAGTTGGCTCAGAATGAGTGAAAAGTATAAAGTAAAAAGTTTTTTGATGGACTTTCTACTTTATACTTTCAAACTTTTTACTTATTTTGGGTCGGTACCAAAGCGGTCAACTGGGGCAGACTGCCACCGCCACAGCGGGGTCCCGCCTCGAGGCGGGATAAATCTGCTAGCAATAATATGTATTACACTTATATACTTGAGAGTTTAAAAAATGGTGGACATTATATTGGACATACGGAAAATTTAAAAATTAGAATTGAACGTCATAATAAAGGATACGTCCGATCAACCAAGAATACTCGGCCTTGGAAAATAATTCATAATGAAGAATTTGAAACTAAGCAAGAGGCTTATGGTAGAGAGTTACATTTAAAATCATATAAGGGTGGTAATGAGTTTAGAAAGTTAATAAACAAATAAATTTCAATCAACATGGGTCGGTACCAAAGCGGTCAACTGGGGCAGACTGTAAATCTGCTGGCTTTCGCCTTCGAAGGTTCGAATCCTTCCCGGCCCACTATAAAAACACCTTTATCAGGTGTTTTTTAATATTCGTATAATTATAAGTTCGCATGTTAATTCATCTTATCAATCTTACTACGCAATGCTTCTAATTTTTGGTTTTCTGGATTGACCATTCTTAGTTGATTATATGCTTCTTCTGCTAAACCTGAGTCGCCAACCATTATAGCAATTTCTACCATTTTGTCAAGATATTTTGGATTATTCGGTTCTAACTCAAGAGCTTGGCTTACAGCTTCGAGTGCTGTATCATATTCTTCCAAAGATCTAAGGAGCTCTGACAATTTTATAAACCTAGTAGAAATCTGATCATTGATTAGAATCGCCTGTTGATAAAATTCTACTGCTCTGGTGATATCACCTTTCTCTTCTGCTAAATTTCCCAATTTTACATAAACAGCATCATTATTTTTGTCTAGAGTCAACAAAAATTCCAATGTTTCTTCTGCTTCTTCTATTTGATCTTGATTTATATAAACATCACCCAAACCAGAATAAGCCTTTTTGTTTCTAGGATCCAATCTGATTGCTGATATATACTTTTCTTCTGCCAAATCATACTTCCCTTCTTCAAAAGCATGGACTGCTTCCTGAGTTAAAATTTCTAATGTATGAGTCTCTTCAGCTCCAACTGGCTTGATTGGTTTATCTTTTCTTTTCACCCTGCTGACTGCTTCTTTTTCTACCTTTCCAACATATTTACGAAAAGATAATTGTATTTCTTTTAGTTTTTTAATGATGGGTTTGATTCTTTCACTCCAGCTTTTTTGTGAAACAGCAAAATTTTTATCAACTCTTTTTCGAAGCAAATCATCTTTTTGTCTACATTGTCTCACTTCTGGAATATTTTCAACATCAAGCAAGGTAAGCTGTGGAAACTTACGAACAATAATAATAATTATCACAAAAAGTGATATAAGAAGTAATACAAATGGAGTGATGCTAAAAAACATATAGATTGAAATGCTTGTAAAAATTTAATGGGAAATAATGAATTTAACAACAGCAAGCTGACGGGGTACCACCAAAGGTAATTTTCGCAACTAGTACGAGGAATAAAACCCTTGTCCGCCCATGCCCAGGGCAGGTCGCCTTGGGTGACTTTGGTGCAATAAAAATTAGTTAAACTTAATCCAAATGAATTGCGCCATCCTCGGGACACCTGTCCGCCTTTGGAGGAGAGCCACGAGGTATTGGCAGAAAGCTTTTGGTAAATCATTGTTCGAATTCACCTTTCCAATGCAGAACATCGGGGAATTAAACCAATTTAATTCACTTGTGTCAGTCTAAATCCATTCTTGTCAGTGTAATCAATGATTAAAACTACAATGATTCAACTCTTCTTACTAACTTAACAAATTCATCTAGTTTGGTAGAAGCACTACCGACCAATACACCATCAATCATTCCTTGCTCTACATAAGATAACACATTTTTGGAGTCTACACTACCTCCATACAAAATCGGAACATTTTGCTTTGTATACTGCTTTAGTTCATTTTTTATCCAACCATGCACATTATCAGCATCAGCTGGTGTACATGGTGTACCTTTTCCACCAGCAGAAATTGCCCAAACAGGCTCATATGCCACTATTATTTCCTTACCTTTCAAATTCAAACCTTCCAATGCCTTTGATAATTGTTTTTTTATACGGTATTCTCTTTTTTGTTCTTTTAGATCCTCTGCCGTCTCGCCAATACACAAAACTGGAATTATTCCTTCGACTAGACATGCTTCCATTTTTTTATGAACTGCTTCATTATCCTCGTTAAAAATATAGCGACGTTCAGAATGTCCTACCAAGGCATATTTTGCACCAGCTTGCTGGAATAGTAATGCTGAAACCGCCCCAGTATATGCTCCTTGTGGAGTCCACCCAACATTTTGTGCTCCAACAGCAAAAGACCTGCCAGCAAATACTCTTGCTACGTCAGAAAAATTAATTGTATTAGGAAAAACTGTTATCTTCAATTTTTTTTCATCAAAATCTTCTTGTGACAAAGCAATCGAAAGCTCTCGGACTTCCTGATAGCTAAGATACATTTTCCAGTTGGCGAAGATGTAGGTCATAGATATTAGATATTAGATATTAGATATTAGATATTAGATATTAGGTTTTAGAGTCAAGATTGAAGTTTACGAATTAGAGTATTTAACATTTTCATCACTTCTTCAAGTAAATCATCTATTTTTTTTAAATTTAAATTTTTACCAAAAGACAATCTTTTTGCAATCTCAATTTGCGTTTCCAATTCTGCACCTGATGCATAAGCATTTACAATAAAATGGCGATAATCCTTTCTTGTACCACGAAGCTTTCCTTCTGCAATATTGGATGGAATAGAAACAGATGTTTTCCTAGTGTGAGCTGCTAAGCCATACATTTCTTCTCTTGGGTATAGTTCTGTTAATTCATACACCGCTACAACCAAATCCATTGCTTTTTGCCAGACTATCAAGTCTCTGTATGAAAGGATTATACACATACGATATTTCCTAGTTACCTAATACCTAAAACCTAATACCTTCTTTTTCCACCGCTCCTATTATCGCCACTCTCATCTGATCCATTTTAAATATTTGTTTAACAACTTTATCAATATCCTCGCTCGTAACTGCGTCTATTTTTTTCAA
>JAHJGG010000103.1 GCA_018824545.1 Patescibacteria group bacterium
TGATTTACCAAAAGACTTTCTGCCAATACCTCGGGGCTCTCCTCCAAGGGCGGACAGGTGTCCCGAGTGTGGTGCAATTCATTTGGATTAAGTTTAACTAATTTTTATTAAAATAAAATTCACTAGAAGGGTGGATTTTTTTGATTTGAATACCATACTCGACTATGCTATAATTTATTGAATTCATATTTAAAAAAATTATATGTCAATACCGAAGAAAAATAAAAAAGTGGAAAAATCAGAAGAAGATAATTTGACTACAGAAAAAACAAAAGAATCTACTACAAGTAGTGAAGTAGATGTTAGTAAAAATTCCAATGACAGTCTGAAAGAATTGATAGAAAAGAATATCAAGTGGTCTCAGGTAATATACAATCAAAATAAGGAAATAAAACACCGACTGACACTCATGACAGTGGCGACGTGGGTGAGGATATTATTGTTTGTTATACCTATAGTTTTGGCCATAATATTTTTACCACCGCTTTTGGATAGTGTCTTGGGTCAATATGGAGATTTATTAAATTCAGGTGGCGGTGGACTGGATATTAATAGTATCTTGGATTCACTTACACCAGACCAGGTAGAGCAGGGGATGAAGTTGCTTAATCGTTGATATGAGGTTTTGAGACCTGTTTATTAATGTAGTTAAAATGAGACAATAACAGATGGAAAGTGTTTTAGAAGGGATAAGAGGGCTTAAGAAGGCTTGAGAAGTGAAAAAGGCAAGATGGCGAAGAGGGTTTGAGAGGGTGAGAGGGCGTGTTATTTGTTGTTTGTTAACAAAGTATATTCTATGGACAAAAAAGGGGGATTTGGACATACTAAGATGATAGTTTGGCAGGAAATAGATAAATTGGACACGATTGTCCAAGATATTCTAAAATATATTCCTAGAGGTGAATATAAAACTAGAAGTCAGATTGATACTGCCTCTGATTCCATTGGTTCTAATTTTGTAGAAGGTTATTACAGTGGTTCGCTCGGTGAATATATTAGATTTTTAAGATATAGCAAACGATCAAACGGAGAACTACACGAAAGAGTTAGAAGAATATTTAGAAAAAAATATATTGACCAAAAAATATTTGATAAATTTGAAGACAATTGCATAAGAGTAATGTATTTGATCGATAGAACAATTCAATCTTTAGAAAACAAAAGAAACCAAGAAAAAAATAAAAAATAATAAGGCAAAAACTAACAATTGGCCTAATCACCATCTTAACCCCTCTAAACCTCAAGTCATCAACCCTCTTACGCCATCTTAATCCCTCTTATCCCTTCTATATATGAAAAAACGCACCAAAATCGTCTGCACACTCGGCCCAGCTTCAGAAAAGTTGGCTATTATTGAAAGTATGGTGAAGGCAGGTATGAATGTGGCTCGGCTAAATTTTTCGCACGGCACACACGAAAATCATTTACAATTACTAAAGAATGTTCGTCTGGTGGCCAAAAAAACTGGAGAACCAGTTTCAGTTATCCAAGACTTGCAAGGTCCCAAAATACGCGTAGGATTATTGCCCAAAAAAGGGATTGTGCTAAAAGCAGGAGTTATTGTAAGTTTTGACACTAGTCTCAATGATTATACTGATGGAGTAATACCGATTGATTATTCAAAATTGCATGAACACGTAAAAAAGAACGAACGATTACTTTTGGCTGATGGTAAAATTGAAGCAAAAATTGTACGAGTGCAGGGTACGAGGATAGATACCGAAGTAGTGGTGGGTGGTTTGTTAACCTCAAACAAAGGCATCAACGTACCGGATTCCAAACTCTCTGTAGGCGCTTTGACAGCCAAGGATAAAGAAGACGCTTTTTTTGGTGTGAAGCACGGGGTAGATTGGATGGCTCTATCTTTTGTTCGTGACGCCAAAGATGTTTTGGATTTGCGTTATTTGGTAAAAGAATATGAAAAAAAATTAAAAATAAAACCAGGTCAGCCAATTAAAATAATTGCTAAGATAGAACGTCATGAGGCGATTAAAAATATTAAAGAAATAATAGAAGCAGTTGATGGTATTATGATAGCTAGGGGGGACTTGGGTATCGAAACTCCGGCTTCAGGTGTACCTTTATTGCAAAAGAGGTTGATAGATTTGGCGCTTGATGCTGCCAAGCCAGTGATTGTTGCTACCCAAATGTTGGACTCTATGCAAAATAATCCACGTCCCACTAGAGCCGAGGTTTCTGATGTGGCAGGTGCAGTAGTTGATCACACCGATGCAGTAATGCTTTCCAATGAAACTGCAACTGGACAGTATCCAACAGAGACAGTCGCTACTATGGCTGATATTATCAGAGAAGCAGAAAAGTCTGTTTACGACGATTTGCCTTTGCGCAAAAATAAAGGAAAAAAACAAAAGATAGACACAGTGATATCACAGATGTCTAGGGTGGTGGCAGAAGATGTTGGAGCCAAAATAATTTTGGCCGCTTCAATTTCTGGAGAAACAGGTAGACTGATTAGTCGCTATCGTCCAGAATTGCCAGTAGTAGTGGCTACCAATACCGACAGGGTGCAACAACAATTAAATTTATCCTGGGGGCTCGTACCATTTATTCTTCCTCCTTGTAAGACGATCGAAGAGCTGGTAGAACGTTCTATGATTTATCTAAAAAAACAAAAAATTGTCAAAACTAGTGACAAAATTATTGTAGTGGCTGGAGAGCCTGTGGGTCAGGCGGGACATGTTAATTTGTTAGAAGTGAGAGAGGTGGATTGAAATAATGAAAAAAGAATTAAGATGAACATCTACCTTGATGAATCATACAACCTACAAAAAACTAGAGGTAAAATGTTTATTAGCATCAATGGTTTTTCGGTGTTAAAAGCAGATCGTTTGAGAAAACGCTGGAAAAATGTTAGAAAACCATTTACCAAACATAAACGTCGCATTCACGCTACTGACCCATATTTTGAAGAATTAAGGACAAAAAGTATATCATTGCTAAATTCTTCCAACGTGACAATTATATCGGTATTTCAACTTGTTCAAGAAATTCCTTACGATTATTTTGACAAGCAAAAATTAGATTTTGATAAAATCTACGCTGAATTACTAAAGATGCTATTCAGAGAGCTTTCACTTCAAGAATACAAACGGGTTAGAATTGTTATTGATTCGCGCAAACATCATGGCGGAGTTTCAGGAGAAAAACTTTTCCAGCAAAACATTGATAATTTTTTAAAAAATGAATTTTCTGGCACACACTGTTCTTTTTTACCAATGCCATCATATTTGGACATTTTAGTTGAACTGGCAGATTTTGTGTCTAATACTTTTTACAAAGAATACCGAAATGATTCAAATCACGCATTTGAAGATATTGGGTTTAGGTTGATACAAATCAAAAATCCGCTGTGATGCGGATCTTCTGAAAGAGCCTTTTAGGAGTGTCCCTGCTTCAACGAGATGTTCTTGACGAGAACGCTCTCCACAAGGCTTTACCCTAAGGACTTATCTTCTGAGTTTATAATATCCTATTAACGGTGGTTTGTCAACAATAAGTTGTGGACAAATTATTTTAACACTTATCCCCACCTCCTATTCGTGGGGGGGGGGTCGATTGTGTGGTATAATATAGAGAGTTTGCAGGCTAATTAAGCAATAAGCAGAGTAAGCTATAAGCAACTAGTGACATGTGTGCAATCATTGATCACTGGTCATTGATCACTGATCATTAATCTCTCGTCCACTCACCATGCCCAAACTAATCAAATCATCCCTACGCTACTGGAAACAAGCGAGTATCATATCCATACTTCTGTTTTGTAGTGTGTGGTATTTTACCATTGGGTTTGGATCAATAGACAAGACAGTACAGGTGGCGAGTGCAGCATCTGAAACCATAACCTGCAACGGTTCTAGCCGAACTCTAACCGCAGGGTCATACACTGATGCAGATGGCACACAGTTTACCGAAGGAGCTGATCTAACTCTTAACCAAGGTAGTGGAGCCTGTACTTTTACTTTCAACGGCACCATGACCGTAGGAAACCTCACTATCAACAGTGGTGTTACTCTTACTCATGGGGACAATAGTACGGCGCAGACTAATACACTGACAGTGAATGCATCCGGTAATATCACGATAGATGGAACCATAAACGTGGATGGCAAGGGTTACGACGGCGGTTTGCGATATAATTCCGGCTATGGTCCCGGCGCCGGCATTTATTATGGTTTGTGGGCAGGTGGTGGTGGAGCTCATGCTGGCAACGGTGGTGGAGCAGACCGAGGAGAA
>JAHJGG010000104.1 GCA_018824545.1 Patescibacteria group bacterium
ACCCAATATTTATACAAAAAGAAGTTCCAACTAACCATTACTACAATTGTCAAAATTCTCACTAGAATGTAATTGAACTCCATTTGTGTGCTAAATATATACATTGCTATAACTGAAAATATATAATTAAATAATGAAAGAGTTAGAAATTTTATAATCTGCTTGTGAGGAAGTTCTTTATTTTTAAATGACCAGTATTTGTTTAAAAAGAAAACATAAGCAATCAAAAATGCTTGGTTTATAATTACAGCCACGACCGGAGAAATTCCAAATACTTCTTTGAGCAAAATTAATGAAGTAATATCCAAGACAACACCACTCACTCCTACTGCAAAGTATTTTACGAACTGTCCGCGAATAGACCAAAAATATTTTAATGTCTTTTTTATCATGCTTTTCAAAAAATCCAAGAGACAAGTACCAAGATATACCCACAGGGCATCCCTCTTTGGGGACAAACAAATTTCAAATTGCAATATAAAAAATTTAATTTGTATTTTTTGTTTTTTAATTTGTTTGTGTCCTTGTATCCTTTTTATTTATCAGCCTTAAATTAAAATTGCTTTAATTCTCCTAATTCCCGCACTACTAGCTTCTTCTTTCTTAATCTTAAAACTTCCCAACTCGCTAGTATGCTCCACATGAGGTCCACCACAAATTTCTCGACTAAAAGGACTCTCTGGATCCCCCACTGTATAGACTTTTACTCTAGCTTCGTATTTATCACCAAACAAACCAATAGCTCCAAGTTCTTTTGCCTGTTCCACGGTCATTTCTTCAACCGTAACTGGATAATCTGCCTCAATAGCATCGTTAATTATTTTTTCAACCTCTTGTTTCTGTTCATCAGTCATTTTTTCTCCATGAGAAAAATCAAAGCGTAAGCGCTCGGCTGTTATGTTACTCCCCTTTTGCTCTACATGTTCCCCCAAAACCTTTCTAAGGGCCATATGTAACAGATGCGTGGCCGTGTGAAGTCTTGTTGTCTCAACTCCGGCGTCTGCCAATCCTCCTTTAAACTTTTGTTCTGCCCCGGCACGGGAGAGGTCTTGGTGTTTTTTCATTTTTTTATCAAAATCAGCCCGATCAATTTTGAGACCCTCTTCCTCTGCCAATTCCTCTGTTATTTCAATCGGAAATCCATAAGTAGTGAATAAAACAAACGGATCAATTCCTTTTTCAAATTCCTTTATTCCTTGCTCCAAAGTTTGGCGAAATTTGCCTTCTTCCTTTTCCATCTCACCTAAAACAAACTTTTCGTTCTTCTTAATTTCTGGATATACGTCAGTAAAAATATTAATAACTTCTTCTGCAATAGAATTACAAAAGTTATTCTTAATACCAATCTGTCGTCCATATCGCACGGCTCTACGAACTAGCTTTCGAACAACATAACCTTGGTCTACATTACTAGGAGCTACCCCTCTACTATCTCCCATTATCATCACGGCAGCTCGAATATGATCGCTGATAATTCGAATCGCTTTTTTATCTCCTTTCCAACACTCGGGTTCTTCTTCAAATCCTAAATTTCCTTTATTAAAGGTATATTTTTTACCTGACAACTCTTCAATCTTCTCTACAATCGGCCACATACTGTCTCCATGATAATTATCATCAAAATTATTTAATATTGCTGTTACACGCTCGACTCCCATGCCTGTGTCTACGTTTCTGTTTTCTGCTTTGTTAAAATTACCATTTTTATCTTTATGATATTCCATAAATACATCATTCCAGATCTCCACATATTTACCACAAGAACAACTTGGCTGACAGTCTGACCCACAAGCTTCTTTGTCTGTGATATAAAACATTTCTGAATCTGGTCCACATGGTCCAGTAACACCTGCTGGTCCCCACCAATTTTCTTTTTTATTATATTTATAAATTCTTGTCTGTGGAATTCCTAGATTTTTCCAGATATTAAAACTCTCCTCATCAAACGGGGCGTCATCATCACCTTCAAATACTGTAACTGCTAATTTTTCTATTGGAATATTTAATTCTTTTGTCAAAAATTCAAAACTCCATGTAAGAGCCTCTTCTTTCCAATAATCATTTAGACTCCAATTACCAAGCATCTCAAAAAAAGTAAGATGCCACTGGTCGCCCACATCGTCAATGTCCCCGGTTCTAATACATTTTTGTACATCTGTAAGCCTTACCCCCTCTGGATGCTTCTCACCCATCAAATATGGCACCAGAGGATGCATGCCAGCAGTAGTAAACAAGACTGTTGGATCATTTTCTGGAATCAAAGAAGCCGAAGGAATAATTTTGTGCCCCTTTGACTCGAAGAATTCTAAATATTTTTGTCTGAGTTCTTTTGTGTTCATATTTACAAAATCTACCCGACTTTAGTCGGGGTTAGGGAGCTTTAGCTCCTG
>JAHJGG010000105.1 GCA_018824545.1 Patescibacteria group bacterium
GCACCTATTCCAATCCCACATACTATTTCAACTGGATCGTTTGGATTTTGTTTGAAAGAATCACACAGAAAAACATCTATCCTGCTAGTAACTTCATCTGGATGAAGATGCAAACCATGCAGATCTAATTTTGATAATTCATCATTTGCTGATCTTATTTCTACTGCCATTCTATTTGCCTCTCTATCATCCATATCAAAATAATTAATTAACCTCAACAATTATTTTTTTTACATTTATTTACAAACATAACAGACATTATATATTCTCGTCAGTATAAATCAATTGTAGATCTGTCTTAATCAATGTTTATGATCTTGGATTTTTTTTGAAAAATCCACCGCTCTTTTTGTCATCAGATCCACCACTTCTTGGTCCTCTACCAAAACCATCACGTGGAGGTCTTGGCTTGTCGTCAAAAGATCCTGCTCCCTCTGGTCGCGGTATAAGAGCTTTCATAGAAAGATTTACTCTACCCAAATTATCGATTTCATTTACTTTTACCTTAACAATGTCTCCTAATTTCAAAACATCACTTGGTTTATTTGTTCTTTCCCAAGAAATTTCAGAAACATGAACTAGTCCATCTTTGTTTGGTAATATTTGTACAAAAGCACCAAAATCTTCCAATCGTACTACTTTACCATCAAAGATTTCTCCGGCTTCAACTTCTCTAGTAATATCTTTTACCATTTGAATTGCAAGTTTCATTCCTTCGCCATCTGTTGAGGTAATCATTACACGACCATCTTGTTCAATATCAATCTGTACTCCGGTCTCGTCAATAATTTTGTTAATAACCTTTCCACCTGGCCCAACCACGTCACGAATTTTTTCTGGATCAATCTGAATAGTTTCAATTCGAGGAGCATATGGTGAAAGTTCAGCACGAGGTTCGGATATAACCAATGCCATCTGTCCGAGAATATCTATTCTAGCAACCTTAGACTGAATAACTGTTTGTTCAACAATATCCCAGCTAAGACCTTGAGTCTTTGTATCCATTTGTACAGCAGTAATACCATCCTTGGTTCCAGCAATTTTGAAGTCCATTGCATTTGGTCCATCTTCTACATCCTGAAGATCAGTAATAACTTTCCATCTTCCACCTGGCTCTGAAGCCAGACCCATTGCAATACCAGCTACTGGTTTTATCAGAGGAACACCAGCTGCCATAAGACTTAGTGTTGACCCACAGGTTGAAGCCATAGAGCTAGAACCATTGGAACCAAGCACCTCAGAAGTCACTCTCATTGCATATGGAAAATCTTCTTGAGTTGGTAATACTGGCAAGATCGCTCGCTCGGCAAGTGCACCATGCCCAATAGCACGTCTGCCAGGCCCACGCATCCATCCGGTTTCACCATAAGTAAATGGAGCATCTGAATAATGATGCATGTACCTTTGAAGTCCGTCTTCTGTCATGGTGTCGAGTGTCATCACATCCCCAGGAGCACCAAGAGTTACCATTGATAATACTTGTGTGTCCCCTCTCATAAACAATCCAGACCCATGAACACGTGGAATAAGATCAATTTCAACATGAAGTGGTCTAATTTCTGTAATACTTCGGCCATCAAGACGCTGTTCTTTATCGAGAATGCGCTTACTGATTTGTACACCAATTAGCATCTTTGCTTTTTTTAGAACTACAGACATCACATCACTCTCTACACCTTTTTCAACAAGATGAGCTTCGAGTGACTTTTCAATAGACTTTACCATAGTGACACGGTCTTTTCTTCCAATCTTTACACTATCAAAAATCATTGAATCAGTAATACTCTCGATATACTTAGTTGCAATTTCTGTTGTTGCCACCTCTATCTCAAATCCTGGGATCTCTGCAACCGCATCGATCTTCTCAACACCAATTTCACTTTGTATTTTTTTGATAAATTCAATTACTGGAGCAAGCTGTTCACATCCCCATTTCATAGCAGATGTAAAATCAGCGTCATCAATTTCTTTTGATGCGCTCTCTACCATAACAAGTTTTTCAGGAGTACCTGCAACCATCATCTCAAGATCGCTTTCCTTTACAATATCAATAGATGGATTTAGAACAAGCTCGTTATTTATACGGCCAATAAGCCCTCCACCAATTGGTCCATTCCATGGGATTGGTGAAATTGACAGCGCGACACTTGCCGCAATAAGTGCTGTCGTGGTTAGGTCTCCCTCTGGGTCAAGAGAAAGTGGTGTAAGAATAACTTGCACTTCGTTTCTCATATTATCGTCAAAAAGTGGACGAATTGACCTGTCAATTACACGGCCAGCAAGAACAACCCAATCACTTGGTCGTCCTTCACGCTTAATAAATCTAGAACCTTTGATCTTTCCCGCTGCTGAGAGCTTTTCTTGGAACTCAACAGAAAGTGGAAAATAATCTAGCCCCTCTTTTGGTTCTGCTGATATTGCAGCAGTTGCCAAAATCATTGTGTCTCCGTACTGCACAGTACATGATCCACCAACTTGCAAAGCAAGCTTCCCTACCTCTACGGTAAGGGTTTGTCCACCCCACTCGGTAGACCAGGATTTTACATCCAACATAAGTTTTTCTTTTGTGAGAAGATGATCTAGATGAGATAGATCTGCGTAGCACCCCGAACCTTATATGGTTCGCGGGCTGAGACCTAGATTCTTCCAGACCAATTCTCGTGAATAATGTTCAATTTTCAATGCTCAATGTAAAAATATCTATTGAGTATTGAATATTAATCATTGATTATTCTTTCTTCCCTTCCGATCACTAATCAAAAAACTAGCCTTGTCATCGCCCAAGTTTATAAAACAGTCAGATCCTTCGATCAATTTGCTCGATGTAGTATCTCCAAAAGCCAAGACCTCTACTTGTTTTCCCATACTTTGCAAATATTCAACCATTGGAAGATAATCACCATCACCAGATACAATTATAATCGCATCCAAACTTGTTGCCAATCGAATAGCGTCAACAGCCAAACCTACATCCCAATCTGCTTTTTTGAATCCTGTACTATAAACCTGAAGATCCTTTTCTCTAGTCTCTATTCCCAAATTATACAATGCTTCAAAAAAAGGTTTTTCATCATTTGATTCTGTTTTGACAACATAAGCAATTGCACGTATTAGTTTTCTACCTGCTACAGCTTCTTTTACAATATTACCAAAATTAACTTTTTTGCCATAAAGATTCTTTGCAGAATAATACATATTCTGTACATCAATAAACACCCCTACACGTTGGTCGGGGTGCTTTAAAGGATTAATTTTATGATCTATCTTGTTTGTCATTTTCATCTGTTTTTTCGTTATCCTCTACAATTTCTTCTGGAGTTGGACGACGCAAAGCCTTGGCTTGTTTCAGTTTTAATTTTTTTACCAATTCTTCATAAGAAGATACATTTTCTTTTTTTAGATATCTGAGTAGTCTGCGACGTTCTCCTACCTTGCGAAGTAAGCCTCTTCGAGATGAATGGTCCTTATGATGTTCTTTTAGATGGTTTGATAGCTCATCAATTTCAGAAGTAAGGATAGCAATCTGTACTTCACTCGAACCAGTATCCCCCTCATGTGTCTGATACTTTTTAATTATCTTTAGTTTTTTTTCTTTAGTTAGCATAATTTTGATACTTTTACAGGCCGATAGCGAGTCCTCCTTGCCACTGGAAAAACCAACTATGGTCTGCCCTTTTTCAAGGGTAAATAATAATGGTCAAATTATAGCAAGCCCCCTGACATTTGTCAACTAGGATATCTTCATTCCCCTGTCAACATGTACAAAACGTCAGCGTACCAATCCACTGTTGCTGTGACATGTGATTTTTCTCTTAACCTTGCTATGAATTGGCATATTATCCTATGATAAGGAGGATATTTATTCATTATCATAAGATACTATGAAAAAAAAGAA
>JAHJGG010000106.1 GCA_018824545.1 Patescibacteria group bacterium
AATTCCTTCGTCTATAATTAAAAAGGCAATGAGCATCCAAAAAATAATGGCGAAGTCGTTTTTGGCGTAGGAATTGTCGACTAGGCCGGTAACAAGGATTACAGTCATGCTTGAAAGTAAAAAGATTGAAAGATTAGAAGATTGAAAGACTGAATTGTTACCAATCTTTAAATATTCTAATCTTCTAATCTTCAAACTATTATAAAAAAACCAAAATAATATTCCCAAAAATCCAACTAGCCCGAGCAGGCCTAAATTCACCCACATAATAAGAAAGATGTTATGTGGATGCGGAAAAATCTCTATTCCTTCTCCATTTACTGTCGTGTGGTAAGGTACGATTTTTTGTTTGTAAGAAGTCAGGCCAGCACCGGCAATTGGATGGTCGGATAAAAATTCTAGAGTTTCTGTCCACATTGATATACGGATTTGGCCGGAGCGGTCTTGGAATGATAGCTCCTGTTTGATGAGGTTGTCTGCTGGTAAAGAAACAAGAAACAAGAAACAAAAAACAAGAAATAAGATTGTTAAAACTCTGGTTTTTTTATAGAAAAGTAAGAGCAAGCCTAGACCGCTGGCTACACCAATAAGGGCACCGGTGGATTTGGCAAAAAAGATTGCTAAAATAGAAGCTGGTATAAAGATTATCGCTGTAATTAATGGAAAAAAATAAGCAAGAGATGGAAGATTGAAAGATTGAAAGATTGAAAGATTTTTAATCTTATAATCTTCTAATCTTTTTTTGTGAATCATTTTATAGTATTGTTTGGTTTGGTATAAAGCTAAGGGTAATAGTGGAGCCAAAAATAATCCCACTCCATTTGGGTAACCATACCAGCCTGTTACGCGGAAAGTATCTAGATTTTGCCAAAAGTCCCAAGGTACCATCCAGCCGGTAAAGTGTTGGTAAATCGCGAGGATGGAGGTTGCAAGGCCAGAAAGGATTAGTCCGAAGATTATCAAGTCACAAGATAAAGAAATTGGAAATTGGAAATTGGAAACTTGTTTTTTATTTTCATTTTTCATTTTTAATTTGGTTGTATCCTTGTGTCCTTGTACTCCTGTACCTTTTGTTAGTGTAGTAATTAAAATTAAAAAGATTAAGAACGGTTCAATGTAAAATGCTTTCCATTCTCCGGCTGCTGATTTTATATCAATTGCAGTATAGATGGATATGGTGGCGGCGGTTAAAAAAATAAGTGATGAGATAAATAGGAGTTTATTTTTTTTAATGATAGATGATAGATGATAGATGATATTTTTGTGGAATTTAATCACCCAGATTACGAGTATTATTCCAATCATTAGTTCCAAAAGTGTGGTGGGTAGTGGTCCAATACTTAATTTGATCAAGTAGGTTGGAAAAAGTAAAAAAAGAAAAAATAGACCGAGGTTGAATCTGGTATAAGTAATAAAAGAAAAACTAATTAGAAAAATTATTATTAAGATTTCAAAAGGCATATATAATTGAAGATAGATTGAACAGATTTAATCATTGATTACACTGACAAGAATATCAGCCAAAGGCTGACCAGCCTCTGGCTGGGATTATAACTGATAGAGTGAATTAAATCGGTTTAATTCCCCGATGTTCTGCATCGGAAAGGTGAATTCGAACAATGATTTACCAAAAGCTTTCTGCCAATACCTCGGGGCAGAGCCCCGAGGATGGCGCAATTCATTTTAATTAAGTTTAACTAATTTTTATTCAGTTGGATCTGTGCTCTATTTTTCTAAGGATAAAATATCTTTAATAGTTGCTTTGGAAATCCCACCTAGAGCAAGTAGCATTGTAGAATAAATTAGTACACCGAGCGCAACCAATAATATTACATTTAGACTTGATAATAAATATAGAGATGCAGTCATGACTAAACTAGAAAAAATAATTTTGGCTAGTGTGTGAAGTTGTAATCTTTCTTTTGAGTAATGTCGAATTGTAAAAAATAGCATGATACCGACATAAATTTCCGAAAAAACTGTCATCCATGCTGCGCCATACATGCCATAGCGAGGAATAAAAATTAAATAACCAGTAAGAGTAATTATTGCGGTCGAAATATAAATCCACATGGTTTGTTTTTGTCTGTTTATAGCGACAGCAGTGTGCCCAAAAACTGCGCCAAGATAAACTCCAAAAATGGCTATAGCAAGGATTTGAAGAGGTAAGACGGATGCATCAAATTTTTCTCCTGCAATAATAGTCATAATTGGTTTTGCCAAAACTATTACACCTGCAGACATTGGGATTGCGAGCGCCATCATAGCATCAAATGAAAGCTGAAAATATTTTTTGAATTCACCTTTGTTTTTTCGGGACCAGTGAAAAGTAAGAAGTGGGAGCATGATGCCGATTAGTAACATGGCTGTCGAGGACAGTACATCGATTACCCTATAAGCTGCTCCATAAATACCAACCTCGGTCTGGGATCGGAAAAAAGATAATAGTATGATGTCACCTTTTAGATAAACCACATTAAAAATAATGGAAATTGCGATTGGCCACATTTTGACAGTAATAGCCTTCCATATTTCTTTATCAAAAGCAAATCCGAGCGGAGTTTCGTTTCGAGCTTTGATGAGCAGAAAAAGGGTAAAAGCAATACTCGACAAAGTAACCACGATCATAACTGGGACAAAACCCTGATTGTAAAAAATTACTAGACATAGTCCAACTACTAGAACAATTCTGCCGATGTTTTCTCCAATTGCTTGAACATACATTTTTAGTTTTGTCTGATAAAGTCCTACCAACACTTGGTTTATGGCAACACCTAGAAATGAGATAGTAGTAAAGCTGATTGCAATTTTGACTTCAATAGGATATGGGAAAAATAAAGCAATAAGTGGGGCAATTCCCAAAAAAATAATGGCAGTAATTAATCTATATGTAAATAGATTTTTGAAGAGTTTTATTTTATCAAAGCTTGGTTCACTCATCATTTGCGCTGTAACAGGAATAAGACCAAAATCAATAAGAATACCAACAAA
>JAHJGG010000107.1 GCA_018824545.1 Patescibacteria group bacterium
ACTGACAATAGTTACGTCATCGCTATCCGTAGGCACCACACCTCCACTCCAGTTGGATCCTGTTTCCCATGTTCCAGTAGTTCCTCCAACCCAAGTTAGAGAAGCAGCCTTCGCCACCTGCACCGTAGGATCAATAGAACCAAAACCAATAGTAAAATACCAGACACCACAAAACAGGAGTATTGATAACATACTCGCTTGTTTCCAGTAGTTTTTTGATATTTTGATTATCTTTTCTGCCATGGTGAGTGGAAAAATAAAGATTGAAAGATTGAAAGATTGAAAGATTACGATTGATGATTCGTCAATAATCTTTTAGTCTTACAATCTTTTAATCTTCACTCGCATATTATACCACACCAATTTATTTTTGTTAACTAAAATACAGGGGGGGTACTGTGGATAAACTTGCTAAATTAAAAAACTCCCCCTGTCTTCATCCCGATTTCATCGGGATGAAGACAGGAGGAGTTTTTTTTGCATCTATAATTTGGCATTTTGCATTAGTTTAGCCCAAGCTCACCTGCCGATTTCTTGAAGTTATCAATACTTAGGGTTCCTGCACCTGTTAGTCCAAATAGTTTGTCATGCATTTCCATGGCTTTTCCTTGTTCTTTGGCACACTCAAATGCTTCTGCAGCCTTCTGGGCATTGGCATGAAATGAAAGTGGGAAATGACGGAAAGTAAATCTGATTTGATCACCGTATGTATCCAAAATCTGATGTACAGTTGGAACAAAACGTTCACAATAAGGACATTCAAAATCAGAAAATTCTACAATAGTTACACTAGCATTCTCATCCCCTACCCACTCTACATTTGGTAATTCTGACAATTCAACCTTATTTATTTCCCCAGTCTCAGGATCACGAAGAAAATCAAATTCTGGCTCTTCTCCTGCCAAAACTGCATCAATTACTTGCGCTACATTAGCAAATGGCAGTGCTCCAGAAACTAGATAACCATTTATAAAGGTAGCTGGTGTACCTTGCACACCAAAAGATGCACCAAGTTGCAAATCACTCTGAACTGTACTAGAATATTTGCCAGAATCAAGACACTGGCTAAACTGCTCTGGATAATCACCTGCTGTTACAACAGTATTACCATTTTCTCTAGCTTTTACACTAGAATCCTTGTCTCCAGTGAGATACACTCCGAGCATGATAAAAAACCCAACAGTACAAAGAACAAAAAACCCAGCTACAAGCCCAGCAGCAAAAGTCTTTCCTGGCGTAAGATTTGTTTGTGGCATAATTGTTTTATTATTAAATAGATTACTTGCTCATCATATCTCAACCCGAGAATGCAGTCAAGTGTGGATTATTTTTATCATGTGACATGAAGCATGTAACATATAACATATTACTTACTATATTTATGCATGAAACAAACAGCATGATACATGATATTTGTTATTTGCTACTTGTTTTTTGTTATTTGCTATTTGATCACTCACACTCAAATCATCTTCTTAAACTCCTCTACCATGGGAACCTTTTCAGACTGGAGGCCATACATCCCGGCTGTGTAGTAGGCAATCCAATCAGCTAATATTAAAGAATTAAAAATCTTTTCAAATAATTGACCTTCCAGATTTAGACTAATTGTCTTCAAACTACGCTCCTTATACAATCTTTCTGTTACAATCATTCTTTTTTGGATTTGTTTGTGATCAGACTTGTCTAGAAGAAAAATAAAATAAAATTTATCTGATAAATTACGAGTAGTATCTTTTACATCAAAACCAGTCATCTCATTGTGATTTAATTCTGGTAACAAATTATAAAATGATGGAATTTTCCCAGTCTCATTAAACTTTATTTTCCAGTTATATGCAATTACTTCATTTTTTTGTGATGCGTATATGATAGGGACTGTATTTTCCAATTTTTTTGCCAGCAATTTGCCTTGGTTTTCTATTTTTTTCACATCTAGACTTTTGGCAAGTTTGTGTAATTCTCGAATACCATTTTCCATTTTCATGAGCTTCATGAGTCCTATGAGAGCAAAACCGAGTGCCATGCGTGGCTGTATATCAGTGTCAGGTATTTCAACATATGGAAGTTTTTCTTTTTTTGCAATTTTTAATAGTTGCCCACCAACTGTAATGATAGCAATATTTAATTTTTTCTTTTTGGCTTCTCTGTAAGCAGACAAAACCTCTTCTGTATTACCAGAATATGAACTCAAAATTATCAAGCGCTTTTTTAGATCAGTTTCAGATATGGCTGGCAAACCATAATTGCGATGAACTATTACGTCATATGACAAATCCCATGCTGGAACCAGATCTGCTGCAAGATGTGATCCTCCCATTCCACAAACAACAAACTTACTATATTTTTTTAGTTTTTTTGTATTTTCAACTTTTGGTTGATATTCAAATTGTTTTGGAAAATCTAATATTGCTTCGCGCATCATATTTGTGATTTATTCCCGAAGAGGGGTGCTCTGGGGGTATGAATTATGATTTTAGTTATTATAGAACACAGATCTAAATGATCTAACTGATTTTCACAGATTGTTTATATTTGTTATGAAAAACTTTTCTTTTAATTTGTGGTTTTTGACCAAAATTTAACAATAATCCATATTCTATATCTGTAGCCCTTAAATAATTTAATAATTGCAATTCGTGTTCTTCACATAAAGCTTCCACTGCTTTCAATTCGATAATAACCAAATCTTCGACTATTATATCAGCATAATATACACCAACATCACTTTCTTTGAAATAAACCTTTATTGGCACTTGTCTTCTACCATGTAAACCAAGTAATCTTAGTTCAATTACCATTGAATTCTCATAAACTTTTTCCAAAAAACCATAACCAAGTTCATTATAAACATTATAATATGCTCTGATTATTTGCGATGTTAGATTATTTATTTCCTCCATACTGATCTGTTAAATTTATTCAAAATATCAGATTTATTTTTAATTTACATCTTATAATTTCATACATCTACTCTTATTTTTTATTTTATATAATACAGATCAAACTGATTTTCAAAGATTTTTTCTTTATAAATATCTTGTTTGAATCTGTGTAAATCTTTTCCAATCTGTAAAATCTGTGTTCTATTTTACACAACTCTTAATTTTTTTAATAATGGAATGAGCATCAATTCCCTCATAAGCCAACAACTCTCTCCCTGTTCCACTTCGTGGCATCTTTGTAACGAATAAAGAGTGAACCCTCACACCTGGCAAAGCAGATCTCACTGCCTCACCGAGTCCTCCTTCTCTATAATGATCCTCAACAGTAATAATACACCCAGTATCTTTTACAGCTTTGTCAAGTGTTGCTTTGTCAATCGGTTTTATACTATACAAATCTATTATTCTTATCTTAATCCCTTGCTTACCCAATTCATCATAAGCTTTTATAGCCTCATGCAATGTAATGCCTGCAGTAACAATAGTTGCTTTATCTTTATTTGATGATTTTAAGACTTTTGATCCACCAATTACAAAACTTTCATTTGTCTTGTAAATAATTGGAGTGTCATTTCTAGTTGAACGAATATATACCATACCAACATGTTTGGCAGATTTTTTCATGAGAGCTAGCATGGACACTGCGTCTGATGGATATAGCACTACACTGCCCTGAATTGTCCTAAACATTGATATATCCTCAAGTGCCATTTGCGAAGAGCCATCCACACCAATTGAAACACCAGCGTGAGAACCAACAAACTTTATATTTGCATTACTATACTGGCTCATGCGTATTTGGTCATAAGCACGAGTAAAAAATGCTCCAAAAGTAGAGATAAACGGTAGTTTGCCACGTTTGGACAATCCCAAAGCTACTCCTACCATATTTTGCTCTGCAATATACATCTCAAAAAATCTGTTTGGATAATTATTTTTAAATATTTTGGCATAAGTAGAATTTTCGGTTTCAGCATCTAGTACTACCATGTTTGGAAATTCTTTGTGCATTTCTACAAGTCCCCTGCCGTATGCTTTTCGAACAGCTATTGGTTCCGTTGTTTTTAGTGGAGCCAAGTGTACATTTTTTACATTATATTTTACTGATGCAATCTTGTCTGGCTTGTTAACAAATAACTTCAAATCAGTTTTTACTTTTTCTAATTTTACTAGTGCTTGTTTTAATTCTTTTTCTGTAAGTGCTCTACCATGCCAATCATTTTTATTTTCTGCAAATGAAACTCCCTTTCCTTTTTGTGTTTTTGCCAAAATCATGACAGGTTTACTGCGCGACATACTAGCTTTTTTATAAGCTCGAGCTACTTCTGTAATATTGTGGCCATTGATTACTATTGCTTCCCATCCAAATGCCTCTGCTTTTGCCTTATATATTTTCATGTTGTGACCGTGCATCGTCTCTCCATTTTGCCCAAGCCGATTAACATCAACAATTGCAACCAGATTGTTCAGTTTGTAATGAGATGCAATTTCCATTGCTTCCCAGACAGAACCCTCTGCCATCTCACTATCTCCCAATAATACATAGGTCCTATATCCCAATTTATCCAAATACTTGGCATTCATTGCCATTCCAACTCCAATTGACAATCCCTGACCAAGAGAACCTGTAGCAACCTCAGTATATGGAAAGCGCATAGTAGGATGACCCTCAAGTGGACTATTTATTTTTCTCAAACTCATGAGCTGTTTTTCACTTACTTTGCCAGCCAAAGCATACAATGCATAAAGCAAAGGAGCAGCATGACCTTTGGAAAATATTAATCGATCATTATTGTGATATTCAGGACTATCCAAATCAGCACGAAAAAATCCACCGAACATTAGTGTACCCATAAGTTCCACTGCTGACAAACAAGTGGTCGGATGTCCAGATCCAGCCTGAGTGGTTGATTTTAAAATGTAGTATCGCAAAAGCTTAAAAGCTTCTCTCAACTCCTTATTCATAACAATATTTATTATTATTCATCTATTATACACCAAACCAAACAAAAAACCCAGAAGAGTTCTGAGTTTTTTTAATAATATACTAAACGCCAGACTATTAACAAATCAAGACTTGATATATGATATATGATATATGATATTTGTTATCTAGCGTATGCCTCGTGTTATGTGTCTCGTGTTATGTGTCTCGTGACTCGTGATCAATAATCTCTTAACTTATCCACAATATCAAATGTCTGAATTTTTTCTAGTGCTTTGGCCTCGATCTGACGAATACGCTCGCGAGTAACATCAAATTCTTTTCCAACTTCTTCCAAAGTATGAGTAACCCCATCTTCGAGACCAAAACGCATCTCCAAAATCTTTTGTTCACGTGGAGAAAGATCTTTTACAGCCACTGCAATATAATCACGTAGTAATCCTATTCCTGCTTTTTGGGATGGATTTACATCTTTTACATCTTCTATAAAGTCTGATAATGAAGAATCATCATCATCTCCATCTCCTACAGAAGTTTCTAGTGAAATTGTGTCTTGAGAAATTTTTATAATATGACGAATTTTTACCAAATCCTCACCCATCTCTGCTGCTAACTCCTCTGGAGTGGCATCGCGACCTAGATCCTGTAACAATCGACGAGATACTTGGATAAATTTGTTGATCGTCTCTACCATATGAACCGGAATACGGATAGTACGAGACTGATCAGCTAATGAACGTGTAATAGCCTGACGAATCCACCATGTAGCATAAGTAGAAAACTTGTAACCTCGTCTGTAGTCAAACTTTTTTACAGCTCGAAACAATCCAATATTTCCTTCTTGAATCAAATCCAAAAGTGATAATTTCTTTCCTACAAATTTCTTCGCAATAGATACTACCAAACGTAAATTTGCTTCAATAAGTCTGCGTTCTGCCTCTTTGTCACCTCTTTCTTTTCCTTTTGCAAGAGTTACCTCTTCTTCTGCAGTCAAAAGTGGGACTTTACCAATTTCTCTCAAATACATTTGTATAGAATCCTCTGAAATTGAACCCAAATCAAAAGTACCATGCTCTGTGTCTGGCTGTTTACCAGTAAACCTTCCCAGCATTTCTTTGTTTTCTTCTTTTCTTCCCAACAATCCATCTTTTGTCTCAAGCATTGTAACAGCATTCTTTTCCATTATGTCTATAAACGATTCAAAAAGTGGCAAGTAATGTTCTACTCTTGGAAAAACTGACAATATTTCCACCTCAGTAATAAAACCTCTACCACGACCCTTATCAATTATTCTCCAAATTTCAATATTTGATGGTGGTATAATTTCTTCTTTTTCAACTAAAACTGGCGATTTTTTTTTCTTCGCTTTTGATTTATCAGACTTCTTTGGACTTTTGGAAATTTTGTCTGATCTTTTATTTTTTCTTGATACTGTACGAGTGGCAAGAGTCCGTTTTAATTGCTGGCGGACCGCCTTTTTGGAACTCGATTTACCAGTAGCTTTTTTACTGGATTTTTTTGGGGTAGCTTTTTTACGAACACTTGTCTTATTCTTTTTATAAACAAGACTCTTTGTTAGTTTTTTCTTTGCAACAATTTTTTTTGTTACAATTTTCTTGGCCTTTTTTATAGTTTTTTTAACTATATCTCTTTTGGCCTTTTTGATTGTGCCTGCTTTTTTTGGCATGGGTATTAAGATAAATGATATATGATAAATGATATTTTTTACTATATATCACCTATCATTTGTCATCTATCAATTTAATTCTCTAAATTTTTCTAATAATTCTTTTAGCTCTTCCTGGTCTCCTTTTCTCTCTGCGTTTTCAATCAAAACCTGCAATTCCTGTCTTGAGTTTCTATTTAGCTCTTTTTTTATTTCCGTAAATGTACTTTCTATCTCACTCTTGGCCACATCTGGTGATATCGCAGAAAAATCCAACTCGCCTTTCATGAGTAGGATATCTACAATATTTTCTTTTCCTTCAGAATTTAGTTTCCCCCTCAATGTATTTATATCAATCGAATTATTTAGAGTATACGCCTCTTTTATCGCTTTGTAAAGAGGAAAATATATGCTTGTGGATAAAGCAGATTCGAAGTTCAATGTAAACTCAAAGTTCGGAGTAGGAAATTTTAAGAGTAATACAAAAAAATTCTCAAAAAGAAGACCTAATCTATCTTTTTCCTGATCTTTTAGAGATTTATTTTGATTTTCTGGTTTAACATTTCTAGTTTCCAGCTTATTCTTATCAAATCGTTTCAAATCCTCTCGCAAAACTGTAGTGTCGACTCCCAGCCTCCCTGATAATTCTTTTAGCCAATAATCCTTTTCAACAGCATATGGAATCAAATTTATCTCTGGCAAAAGCTGATTGGCAATAGCCTGCTTTTCTTTTGGATCAGATGTATTCTTATTGAAAAATGCACGCTCAAAATACCAATCCATTACAGCCTTTGCATTGTCGACTGCATCAAACCAGACTTTTTTATCTTTCTTTATACACTCATCTGGATCTTTTCCACATCCCTCTGGAATTTGAATAACTTTTACATTCATGCCAGCTGATATTGCCAAATCAATTCCTCGCTTTGCAGCTGCTTCTCCAGCAGGATCAGAATCAAATGCCATATTCATATTTTCCGAATATCGCTTTAGTAATTTTATATGTCCTTCGGTTAGTGCCGTACCACTTGATGCCACTACATTTTGCATGCCTGCATGATGACACGAAATAACATCTGTCTGTCCTTCAACAACAACAATCAGATTTTTTTTTCTAATTTCTTGCTTTGCCTTATTCAGTCCAAAAACTAAATTTGATTTATCAAAAACCAATGTCTGCGGTGTATTTACATACTTGCCTGATCTATCGTCTGGTACCAGCTGACGTCCTGTAAATCCAACCACAATCCCATGTATATCCCAAATAGGAAACATAATCCTACCTCGAAACCGATCATAAAATCCTTTTCCAGACATTGCATTGGCATTATCTTTTTTTATAGTTAGCCCTGCTGAAACCAGATCATCTATGCTGTGGCCCTTTTTTAATAAATATTGAGTGAGCAAATCCCATTGGTTCGATACATATCCAATTTGCCAATCTTCTATTGACTCATCTGCAATACCTCGCTCATGCAAATAGTCTAGTGCATCTTTTGCTGAATCCATCTGCACCAAAAATTTATTAAAAAATCTAGCAGCTGCAGTATTGATATCTTTGATTCTATTTTTCTGACTTGTGTTTACTTTGCTTATCTCGTGAGTAAGTTGTATACCAGCTCGATCAGCCAAAAATTTCAAAGCTTCTACAAATTCCATTCCTTCCATATCTTGAAGGAATGTAAAAATATCTCCGCCCTTACCACAGCCAAAACAATGGAAACTCTGCCTATCACGACTCGCCATAAAAGACGGTGTCTTTTCTTGGTGAAAAGGACAACATGCTTTGTGATTTATTCCCGAGGGCTTTAGCTGTACATATTCGGAGATAAAATCAACGATGTCTATCTTATTTTTTATTTCTGATGTATCGGTCATATATATCACGTAACACGTAACACATATCATGTATCAAATGCGATTTGGTACGTGTTATGTGATACGTGGTATATGTTAATTTACCTTATTTAGGAGCAAAGATCAAGTTCTTATTAAATAAAAACCACCTAAGCTCTGGCTAGATGGTTTATTTAATATGTGTACTATTCTACATGTTATGTCTTACATGGTACAGGTTATAGGTTACACGCTACTTGTTAAGCATCTCAAGGGCTCTCAGAATACCCACATCATTATAATCCACGACATCACCCACATCATCCAGAATCTCTGTAAACATTTCTTCTATAATAACATCTGGCGCAATTCCCTCTCCATCAATTCCCCTATTGTCTGGAGTAAACCACTTAGCTATGGTTAATTTTAAAGCAGATCCATCTGGTAAAACTTCTAAATCTTGTACAGAGCCTTTGCCAAAAGTTTGTGCTCCAACTATTGTAGCAACGTCATGATCTTGCAGAGCTCCAGCCACAATCTCTGACCCTGATGCAGTACCTTCGTCTACGAGTACTATTGTTTTTATTCCTGCTAATCTATGTCTACCACGAGATTGATAAATATTTTTTTCTTCTATCAAATTTCCTTCTGAAACAATAACACCAGACTCGACCCATTCGCTTGCTACATCAATAGAGGTTTCCAAATATCCACCTGGATTACTGCGCAGATCCAAAATTATTCCTGTTGGTCTGTCTGTAATAATTTCTCGTACTGCTTTGTCAAATTCATCCCAAGTAGTTCCATTAAAATAATTTATTCGCATATAAACGACAGTGTCTGTTTTTCTTTCCCAATATACTGTTGGCACATTGATAATATCGCGAATAATTGTTATATCCTCGATCTGATCGTATCCATCGTGGCTGATAGTAAGGACGACTGGTGTACCTTTTTCACCACGAATTTTGAGAACAGCTTCTTCTAGAGTTAGAGGTGAAGAATCGACGCCGTCTATAGCAAAAATTTTGTCCCCTGCTTTTAGTCCTGCTGCTCCAGCTGGTGAGCCTTGCAAAGGAGAAACTATAATAAGCAGACCATCTCTAAGCCCTACTTCTGCTCCAATACCCTGAAACTCGCCTGCCAAATCTCTTGCAAATGCTTCTGCATCTGTAGGTGGCATATAAACCGAATATGGATCGTCAAGTCCAGAAACCAGACCTTCCAAAGCTCCATAAAACAATGCCACTTCATCCACTGGCTGACCAACATGTTTTTCAACTATTTTATTCCAAACTTCCCAAAACTGATCAAAGCTAACTTTTTCTGACCGTGTCTTACTATACAAATCAATTATTTCTGAAATTTCAACTTTTTCTCCACCAATTACTTTGTCATATATATTGGATGCAGAGCCGATAAACATTCCTATAACAAAAGAGATGACTAGACTGATTATAACAAGCCAAATTCTGTTTTTGTTTGATTGCATAAGTTCGGTGTTCATATTTTAAATTATAATTTACCAATAAAACATTATCATTTATTATTTGATACATGATACATGTTATATGATATATGATAAGTGATACGTGGTATGTGGTACGTGATCTTCTTGCTCACTCAATCACTACTCCACTCGCACAATATCCACCCCCACTGCCTTCAGCCTATTTTCCAAATCTTCATAACCCCGTTCTATATATTTAATTTCATTTATCTCTGTAGTATTCTCAGCAATTACAGAAGCCAAGATTAATGATGCGCCGGCCCTTATGTCTGTTGCCTCTACTTTTGCGCCACACAAATTTACTTTTCCCAAAATTGTAGCAACCTGTCCATGCGCATCAATATTACAACCCAGTCGATTTAGTTCCATAATATGCATAAAACGATTTTCAAAAACAGTCTCGTGAACTGTACTCTTACCATCTACCATACTAAGTAGTACCATAGTCTGTGCTTGCAAATCTGTAGGAAACCCAGGATATGGTTCTGTCACTATATCTACTGGTTTGAGTTCACCTACTTTTATCTCCCCATATTGATTTACTTTTACTCCAATTTCTTCCAATTTTTCCAAAAATCCAGACAGATGATTTAGATCTGCGCCATCTACTCGAATCTTTCCACCAGTAATCGCAGACATTATAATAAATGTACCAGCTTCTAGGCGATCTGGTATTATTTTGTGTTCACATGCATGCAATTCTTTCACTCCCTCGACTTCCAAAGTATCTGTATCCAAACCAGTAATTTTTGAACCCATTTTATTTAGAAAGTTACATAGATCAGTAATCTCTGGCTCTTTGGCTACGTTTTTGATCACTGTCTTACCTTCTGCCAATACAGATGCCATTACAATATTTTCTGTAGCGCCTACACTTGGGAAAGGAAGATTTATTTCTGTTCCTACCAATTTGCTAGCCTTGGCCCCAACATAACCATGGTCCATAGTTATTTTTGCACCCAGTTTTTTAAATCCTTCCAGATGATAATTCACAGGTCTCGCTCCAATTGCACAGCCACCAGGAAGAGATACTCTGGCTTCTTTTTGTGATGCCAAAAGAGGTCCCATTACCAAAAAACTAGCCCTCATAATACTTACAAACTCATGAGGTGCCTCCACACTTTTAACTCCATCATTAATAATCTTATAAGAATGATTATCTATTTTTTCAACCGTAATCCCAAGCGCTTGGAGCACTTTATTCATGGTCTCAATATCTCTCAAATTTGGAACATTGTGTAATATATACTCACCCTCGGCAAGTAATGTAGCACAAAGGATCGGAAGTACTGCGTTTTTTGATCCTTTCACTTCAAGAGTTCCACTAAGTTGATTTCCGCCCCTTATAATAAATTTAGCCATATATATTGATTTTTTAGAAAAATATGCTATGATTATAGCTGATAAAAGTGAAATGTGCAATTTTTAACTCGATAACCTGACCACCCGAGCACCTTATCACTTGATCACCTGATCACGAAATCACGATGTCACAATTTTTGCTGTAATCACAGCAAAAAACACATGTGCTGTCGTGCTCATGTGCTATCGTGCTGGTGTGCTGGTGTGCTGTCGTGCTGGTGTGCTGGTGTGCTCGTGTGCTGGTGTGCTCGTGTGCTGGTGTGCTCGTGTGCTGGTGTGCTCGTGTGCCTAAGTGTCTTATGACTTATCCTGATACAAAACTTACCAAACCTATACGAAGAGCTATAATGATTTCTCTTTTTGTTTGTTTTTTTATCATTTCTCCCATAATAATTTTATATACTGCTGGATATCGTTATGATTTTGAAAAAAATGAAATAAGACAGACTGGTGTAATCAGTATTGATGTTAAACCAAATAATGTTAGTGTATATTTAGGTGGAGTACTGGTTAAAAAAAATCTACCAATCAGACTTACAAATCGAGCTCCTGGAACATACTCCCTGCATATTGAGGCAAATGGATATCAAGACTGGAACAAAGAAATAACTGTGGAAAGCAAGCAAACCACTTATGTAAGGGACATTACTTTATTTAAAATAAATAAGCCAATAGAACTGGACCTAGAAATTGAAAATATAAAAGATGTAATATTTTCATACACTGGAAAGTACGCAATTATTTTACAAGAAAAAAATAATGTATTTGAAATTAGTCTTTTGGATATTGATTCAGAATCTCTGAGCCCACTATCCCGCTCTTACAACGAAGTAGTACCCAATATTTCTTGGTCG
The DNA here is from genome assembly GCA_018824545.1 of Patescibacteria group bacterium. Taxonomy (GTDB): domain Bacteria; phylum Patescibacteriota; class Patescibacteriia; order Magasanikbacterales; family UBA922; genus JAHJGG01. The sequence goes on from JAHJGG010000107.1 coordinate 12,119, forward strand.
CCTTTTTATCCATTTGTTATGATTCAAACAGAGACAGAAGGCTCCACACAAGTACAGATAATTGATGCTCGTAATTCTGATTTGAATAATAAAACATATACATTTTCTACTGCTCTAGAATTTAATTATCAATGGAGCAGTGATATTCTTGCACCAGCTTTATTTATTCAATCTGGGAGTACTCTCTACGAAGCAAATTTGAACGAAATAAGTAGACTTGCTACTATTGGAATAGAAGAACCTTGGTTTGTAGATAAAAAAATTGTATGGCAATCAAATAAAAATAATAATACAGTATCAACTTTAAATGGTAGCGATTTAAATGATTACAAAAGTAATAATATAATTGAAAAAATTATTGATATTAATTCTGATAGATTAATTGCAAAAACTAATCAAGGTATTGAAATTATTTTGATGAAAAAAGATGGTTCTGGGGAAAGTAAATTAATAACAGTGGATCGCTATAGATATAATTCAGATACACGAGAATGGATTGCATGGTCAAACTGGGAACTGTGGACTATTTACCCAGATGGCAATACTCAAATATTAAACCGGATGAGTGAGGCTATAAACCAAACTATACCACTTGATCAATTTGGAGTTCTTATCTTCTCCACTAAAAATACGTTGCGCGCTTTTAATCCTGGATATTACATCACCCATGACCTATACACTGGAGAAGATATTAATAAATTTGGAATAAACATTGGCGAAAGAAAAATATATCTCTGGGGCAAAGTAGAAAATAAAAATGGAATCTTTACTCTAGACTACTAATTTTTTTGTCATGAGACAAATAACAGATAGCAGATAACAAATAAAAAAAGTGGGGGGGGATTAATCAAATAAACAATCTCGACACTTAGTCGAGATTGTTTTAAATCATTAATCATTTTTCAGTTGTCCATTGTCCGTTGTCACATACTCAAAGCTCCACCACCGTCTTATCTCCCAAAATCATGCGCCTTCCTCTTTCTCTGTCCCCTTCTCTATTAATTAATTTTACATGCTTACCCAATATACTATCACTAATATCAATATTACACTCAATGGTAGTGTGTTCAAGAATTATACTATTTTTTATTCTAGCATTTTTTATCTCTGTACCCTGACCCAGAGTCACATGTGGACCAATAGTACAATTCTCCAAAAAACAATTTTCTGCAATAATTACCGGACCTAATATTTTTACATCATTAGCAAGACTAGAACCAAGACCGATGTGCACTTTGCCAATAATTTCTGCATCTGGCGAAATAGAGCCATAGTTAGAAAATTCTTTTTCATCTTTTTCATCCAATAGCAACTGATTGGCAAGAATTAAATCTTCTGTTTTGCCAGTGTCTTTCCACCAACCTGTAATTTCACTGTACCCTACCCTACGACCAGACTTTAGAAAATGTGAGTGAATGCTGGAAATTTCGTATTCGCCTCGATCACTCTTTTCAATTTTTTGAAAAGTATCAAAAAATAATTTTGATCCATAAAGATAAACTCCAGTTACTGCAAAATCATTTGTAGGATTTTCTGGCTTCTCTACTACATCTATTAAAATATCATTATCAAAAATTGGCACTCCAAATCTCTGCGGATCAGGCACTTTGGACAAAGCGAGCATACAGTCGTATTCTTTTTCCTCAAACTCCTGAAACATATCTTTTAGACTGCCGAACAGGATATTGTCTGACAAATAAAACATAAATGGATCATCGCCAATAAAATCTTTTGCCTCATTTACCACATGTGCAATGCCCTGAGGCCCCCCGGTTTGTTCAAAAAATTGAACATTGATACCCCAATGACCACCGTCACCGACACATTTTTGTAGCTCAGTTTCACCTGGATTTGTATTTATAAAAATTTGTTCCACACCAGCTTCTACTGCTTTTTCTATAGCATGAAAAATCATTGGCTTATTGGCCAGCGGCAATAGGTGTTTGTTGATTGTCGAGGTGATTGGCTGAAGCCGAGTTGCTCGCCCACCACCTGTTAGAATTGCTTTTTTTATTTTCATATTTTTACCACCGGACAATAAAACACAAAACTTTATAATATAATTTCATTATAGGATTACCAATTTTTTTCAAAACTGGATTGTTTACTGTCTCATCCTGAAATTTAATTTCAGGAACAGTGTACTTTAATAAATATTTATCCGTCACCTTACTCATCTTTCTTAGTTTCTTTCTTTTTTTAAGCCACAGTTTCCAATTTTCTAATTTTAGCCAATACTGATAAACTTTTATTCTCTGTTTCCACCACCCACGATTGAATGCAAAAATCCAAAGTGCAATTTCCATAACTATGGCTATTGGCATAAGTAGTAATAGAGTTGGTAGCTTGAAAAAAATCAACATAATGCCAAATCTATTTCTTTCCATCCAATAAAACTTCTCAATACTACGACTAAACTGGTATTTGTGATAAAAAACTGAATCTCGCACTAAAACTATTTTATACCCAACTGACCTCAATCGAAATGACCAGTCAGTATCTTCGTGATACATAAAATAATCTTTGTCCCATGCTCCATATTTTTTTATAAGCTCGAGACTTACCATCATAGCAGCCCCACTTGCATAGCATATTTCCTCTATAGCAGATGCTTTCAATTTTTCAAAAGGAACGCGATAATTATTGCAATATCCAAAACCAAGAAAATGGAGTGAATTTCCTGAGCTATTCATGAGTTCAGTTTCTGGATGTAATAACAAAAGTGACTGAGCAATACCAATCTCATGATCATTTTCCATTGTTTCAACCAAAGGTTCTATAGCATTACTTGCAAAAAATCCATCATTATTGTGAAACAAAACATAATCAAAATTATTTTCTATAGCCCAATCCGCTCCTGCATTATTGCCAGAGGAAAAACCAAGATTTTCTTTTTGAGCCAAAATTGTTACATGTGGAAGTTCTTTTCCAGACAGCGGTATTACATTCTCTTCTATATATCGAAGATATGAACCCTCCACAAGATGCGGATTACTTACAATAACTAATTCTATTTTATCTTTTGGGTAAGTTATTTTTTTGAACGCAGAAACAAAATCATCAACATGTTGTGGGTTGTGATAATACAAAAGATAGACGACTGCAATTTTTGGCTTGATATCATTTATCATATATCATATATCATTTATCAATTAGTACAATGATAAATGATAAGTGATAAAATGACAATAAATAAAATTACCTATAGTATTTGTTTGTTCCACGCCACTTAACTAAAAATTTAAACCAGCTCATTAGATGAATTCTTGCTAATCTATTTTTGAAAAGTGCTTTGACGATTCCCGGAACCTTGGCTGATTCACGAGCATGGACATGTCGAATTACTATATCATGAACATAATATACTGGCCATCCTGATCCCCACATTCTTCTACACCAGTCACAATCCTCCAAATACATAAAATATCGATCATCTATCCAGCCGATCTCTTCCACAACTTCTCTCCTCACCACCATTGCAGCACCCAGTACCCAATCAACTGGCTGTGTCTTATCATGATCAAAATCTTTCATTAACAGTCTATCTGTGTGTTTTTTTACAAACTTATATTTTTGATCCCAGTTTATCTGTTTTAGTGGTTTTATCAAAATTGAAGGCAGATCAAATCTGTAGCATGCATATTGAAGTGTTCCATCCATATTAAGCATCTTTGGACCCATACAACCAATCTTGGGATTTTCATCCATGTACTTTATAATTCGCTCAATTACTTTTGTGTCTTTTGGAATTACAGTATCTCGATTCAGAGCAAAATAATATCGAGCGGGTGTAGCCCTAAAACCAATTGTATTGGCTTTGCCAAAACCTACGTTACCACCACAGTCAATATATTTTACATGCTTGTAATCACGCAAAGCATCACCAATATGATCCAAATTTTTGGAATTATCTGCTACTGTAATCTGTATATCATAATTACAATCTTGGATATCATGAATAACCGAATCAACAGCTCGAATAACATCATCCTTCATCTTATAATTTACAAAAACTATATTTATGTCTTTCATAGCCACCATTTTCTCATCTCCCTCCAACTAATTTTCCTTAATTTTTTAATCTTTAATCTTTTAATCTTTAACTCTTTTCGAATTCTCCAAATGTCTCTCAACCCCACCAAAACCTTCCTATCAAATAATAAAAAGTACGAAAACTTCCTTAATTCATACCACAAAATCCAAGGAAGGTCAAGTAAGAGATTTTGCCAATATTCATTTTTATATAATGTCATCAAATGATTTTTGTAACTATTATATTTGATATATTCTGGCTGATTTTTTTTATTTTTTACTGGGCCTATATCAATCCCTGTACGGTCGTGATGTGAGACAGCATTAAGCAAAACAAATGCCTTGTGTCCAGCCGAACGCAAACGGAAAGCCAGATCAACATCTTCTTTATAAGAACCATATGATAAATCAAATAATCCTACTTCTTCAATAACAGAACTCCTAAACATGGGCAGAGTACCTGAGACCCCAAAAACCTCTTTTGCCTCCCCTTCTGTCCTGAACGACATTTCTATCATAGATTTTATTTCACTCCATTCTTTTCCTGCATATTTTTCTATCACCCGCCTGTTTCGAAATACTCTCAAACCTAACGAGTCTATTTTGCTAGTCAAACTATTTTCAATTTTGCATTTTGCATTTTCCCCGCAGAGGGATGCCCTGTGGGTATCAATTTTACATTTCTCAAAATCCCAATACATTAGTCGCGGACTAACAACCGCTACTTCCTCATTCTTGCTCATAAACCCAACCAGTTTTTCCAGACAATCCTTTTCTAAATACATGTCCTGATTCAATAACAGCACAAAATCACTTGGTTGTTGTTCGTTGTTCATTGTTCGTTGAAACAAGCGATTATGTCCACCAGCAAATCCCAAATTTTCTTTACTTTCAATAATTTTAGCTTCAATTGAAAATTCATCAATCTGCAATCTGCAATCTGCAATCGTACTATCTGTTGATCCATTGTCCAAAATAAAGAGTTGCCAATCTTTAAAAGTTTGTTTTTTTAAGGATTCAAAAAGATACGGAATATATTTTGCTCCGTTCCAGGTTACTAAATGTACTGAAAGTTTCATATGTTTATAATGGAACACAAATCAAAAAGATTAAATGGATTTCCACAGATAAATCTGTGATGATCATGTCAAATCAGTCTAATCTGCGTTCTATTTCTTATCCAAACTCCACTTAGCAAAATACTGCCACAAGCTTTTATAAAAATGTTTCTGCTTCCAAATAGTATTTCTTTTCTTAAAACTCTGTCCCACATAATCTATGCAAGTTATGATTGGTGTATACATTACCTTATATCCAAGTCGCTTTGCCTCGCGACACAAATCCACATCTTCCCACCATATAAAGTAACGGTGATCAAACGCCCTACCAAGCTTATCAATTAATTCTCGTCGAACCAACATAAAGGAACCGCGTACAGAATCTACTTCTTGCTCTGCATTCTCATCAAAATCTTTCATCAAATAATTATTTAACAAAGTTGGAAATAGATGGTGCAGTTTTAAAATCATTACTACCATCTCCCACACTTTTGGAAATCGCCTTGGCCCTGCACATTCTACAAACTTTCCATTCGTATCAACCAATTTACAACTGGCAATACCAATATCTTTTTTTTCTTTCATCCACCCGAGCATCTTTTTCAATTCACCATTAACTCTCATGTCCGGATTTAAAAATAAAATAAATTCTCCGCTGGAAATTTCTACCCCCTGATTATTTGCTGCTCCAAATCCAGCATTTTCTTTATTTTCAATCAATTTTACATCTGGAAAATCTTTTTTTATTAGCTCAACTGTATTATCACTGGAATTATTATCAACAATAATATGTTCATAACTTATATCCTGACAAGCAGAAATAACAGAGCGGATCTGCTCTGTTATTTTGTCAGCTGAATTCCATGTGATTGTGATGATTGATAAATCCATAATTACCTGTATCTTAGCTCAAAAGTTGTTAATTTGCAAGAAAAAACAGCATTCAATAGAAGGCTGTTTTTTTATTATCTTAATCACTATACCAATCCTTCCAAATAAGCTATGTCTTCCGGGCTGCCAATATTATTCTTTTTAAACAATGCCACCACTCTTTCCCTAAACTGTTTTTCTTTTTGATATTTTTCATCCAACCGCCTGAACATTTCCGATGTATGGTCAGCCAGTTTATCGTCAATATAAGATTTTAGTTCATGGGTCTGACTGGCAAATTTTTTATCCCATTCACCATTTACTGATTCTAACTTATTGTCCATTAATTCCGAAAATTTGGGAATCAAAAATTCGTCTGTATATTCCAATAACACACCCATTGTTATGGGTTTTTCTAATTCTGATTGATGCTTTTGTCTAAATTCTTCATTCATAGTATCTTAAGTATAGAAAGAATAAAAGTGCTTGTCAAGAAATCAAATATATCCAAAATATTCGTAATTCTTCATTCTTTATTCATAGTTTTTAACTCTTTCGCATACTTCTCCATTGTATCCCTGATTGCCTCATGCACATCACGCATATGAATACCTATCTTTTCCAAATTTTCTGAATGCAAAAAATTATTGGATCTTTTCTTAGTAGCCAAACCTAGATTAACCAAATCGTCCTCACTTATCCACTCATTGGTGTGAGATTGGTCTACCAATTCTTTATACAAATCCATTGTCTCCTTATGTCTCAATGTACCAGGATTTGTAACATGAAATATGCCCTCGGCTTTTTTCTCTAGCAACTGGTGTGTTACGTATATCATATCTTCTACAACAGTAACACTATTTTCAACATCAATAATCTTAGGATATTTGGCAAGTTTATCAATTAAATTTCTCTCTCCTCTAATATAATCAATTGGCATCCTAATTCTAGCAATACCAACATTTGGTAAAAGTGATAGTGCTAAGTCAGCGGCCCACTTTGCTCGGGAATACGTCGCACTGGGATTGCCGAAATCATTTTCCCTCCACTTTTTGTCCGGATGTGGTGAATCCCCATAAAAAATACAGCCAGACCCAAGATGAAGTAAATATATCCCTCTCTCCTGGCAAGCTAGAGCAGCTGCAATCGGCATTAATACATTACCTTCTAAAGTCTCAACCGGATGATCTTCACACCAATCTACATTTGGCTTGCCGGTAACCCCAGCTGCATTAAAAACAACATCTGGCTGATATTCATCCAGTAGCTTCAACATATCCTCTTTAGAATAAATTTTTGCACCAGGCATTATCGCTTCTTCACCCCATACTTCTTTGCAACGATTTGCAATATAGCCTTTGCCTAAAATTAAAATTTTCATATATTTTCACGATGTCATCCCGAGCGTAGCCGAGGGATCCCTCTTTAACGCTCCAGATTGGGTTCTTTTATCAAATCTAACCATCCAGGATTTTGTATTTTAATTAATTTCTCTTTTTTATATCTTGACCAATTTTTTAATTGCTTTTCCCTTCTAATTGCCTCATTAATATCATTATATTCTTCATAATATATAAGTTTACTGCAATTATATTTTTTTGTAAATCCGTCTGATAAATTCATCTTATGTTGCCATGTTCTTTTCAATAAATTATTAGTTACACCTATATAGATTGTTCCGGTTGGGCTTGCCATTATATAGATGTAATA
>JAHJGG010000108.1 GCA_018824545.1 Patescibacteria group bacterium
AGCACTCCAGCAAGAAGGTATTGGTGCGGCACACTATCATGCAGGTATGAGGAGTAGCGACAGATCAAAAGTACAAGAAGATTTTGTTCACGGTCGGGTTCCTGTAATTTGCGCTACCATTGCTTTTGGTATGGGAATAGACAAAAGTAATGTCAGGTATGTAATTCATCACAACTTGCCAAAAAATATAGAAGGTTATTATCAGGAGATCGGACGCGCAGGTCGTGACGGGCTTCCAAGTGAGACACTTCTATTTTATACTCTCGCAGATGTAATTTTACTCAGACAATTTGCAACAGACAGTGGCCAACCAGCCTTGCAACTAGCAAAATTAGAACGAATGCAACAATATGCAGATGCACTCATCTGCAGACGCAGAATTCTGCTATCTTACTTTGGCGAAACTGCAGAAAAAGACTGTGGTAATTGTGATGTCTGTCATAACCCACCAACAGTATTTGATGGAACTGCAATAGCACAAAAAACTCTGTCTGCAATATATAGAATGAATCAAGAAGCTCAGGTCAATCTAGTAATCGATGTACTCCGAGGCTCTTCCAGATACGAAGTCATGGCTCGCGGATATGATAAGATAAAAACATATGGAGCTGGCCGTGACATCTCACTACCAGATTGGCAACAGTATTTGCTCCAAATGCTAAACATGGGTCTTTTTGATATTGCTTATGACGAACGTCATGCTGTAAAAATAACAAAATTAGGTTTTGAGGTGTTAAAAGGTGAAAAAGAAATTAAATTCGTTTCACTCAAATCTATTGAAGAACGTGCCAAAGCAGAGCTGGTAGAGAAAAAACCAAAATCAAACAGAAAAATAGCTGAAGAAGAGCTGTTTCAGCTTTTGCGCGAGCTAAGACTGAGCCTTGCCAAAAGCCAATCTGTTCCACCATATATTATATTCAACGATGCCACGCTGGATGAGATGACCACATCTATGCCGACCACAAAAGAACAAATGAAACATGTGACCGGTATTGGTGATAAAAAATTTGAGCTATATGGAACTCAGTTTATAAAAGTAATTACAAATTTTATCAAAGCAAAAGATAAGAATGGATCAAAGGTGAATGGAAGCACGCAAGATGTCACCTTCGCCTACTACAACCAAGGCATGCCAGTGGCCCAAATTGCCCGTGAGCGCGATTTATCTCCACAAACCGTGTATTCACACCTTGCTGACCTATATGAGAAGGGATACGACATAGATATCACCAAATTCGTACCAAAATCAGACTTGAAAACCATTGTTACGTCTCTCCAAGACAAAGGATTACCCTCAAAGCTAAAAACATTGTATAATAGATTTGATGGAAAGTACGACTATCACAGACTCAAGCTTGCCATAGCTTATTTTAATGTTAAACATGGAGAGAAGGGTGTGGTGAGGTATGACTAAACGGCATACGGTTTACGGCATACGGTTTACGATTTATTAAAATCAATTCGTATACCGTAAACCGTACTTCGTAAGCCTTACACTCTGTGCTCCCAATAGAATTCCTTCGACAATTTCGCCTTGGTGGATACGCTATCTTCGACTTTGTGGCAGTATTTTTGGGAATGTATTTACTCGCTCCACTACTATCCAAACTATTTTTAAAACTAAGACTCAATATTCCAAAACACAACTGGTTATTTCTAGCTCTGCCAATTGGTATTCTGACTCACATGCTGGTTGGCAACATTACTCCGATGACTAGAGACTTTCTAGATTTGGGTAGTGGTTATATTCTAAAAATAATAATTTTGCTTTTACTTATTCGTGGGTTAAGAGGTATAAAAATTGTTAAAAAGAAATAATTATCTTTTCTGTTCAAAACAAACAAAAAAAACAGCCCACACTCGCGGGCTGTTTTTATATTTTTTTAAGAACGTGAACCAGTACCACTAGCACCACCATTACCTGAACCATTTCCAGTACCAGTCTCTTCACCATCTTCAACCTCTTCAACCTTTTCCACATCTTCCACATCCTCATCTTCATCTTCATCTTCATCTTCTAATTGTCCCACCTGATTTTGTTCTTTTAAACCACCTGACTGTTCTCTCAATTGTTCTCTGGCCTGCTCTCTCACTTGATTCACTTCCTCTGTCCAATTTTGAAACTCTGCCTGATTTTCTTGAAGCATTTCCTTTCTTTCCTGCCAAAGTTGTTTTATTTCTTCAGCAACGTCACTACTACTCGCAACCGTCTGTTGTAATAATTCCATTTTTTGCTCCCGATATTGAATAATTGCTTCGGCTTGACTTTCAATTCTTTCTTTTACCTGTTCTAAATGAACCTGGATCTCCTCGGACAGTTTTTCATTATCAATCGCATTAAACAAACGTCGGCTCCCCTCCAATCCTTCTTCTCTCAATTCCTGTACCCTCTCTCTATTTTGCTCAGGCAATCCTTCTTCCAAATTATTCATTATTCTTTCTCTATTGAGTTCATGATCAGCTATATTTTCAGCCAATCTCTGATATCTTTCTGCTGATTTTGTCTCCCATTTTTCTCTGGTAGCTTCCACTTTTTCCATATATTTATTTGCCTTTGTTACCATTTTTTCAGCCCGTTCTTGTACTCTAGCTTCGGTGCTTACAGCCATTTGTTCAGCAATCATCATTCGCTCTTCAGCAAATTTTACATACTTTTCTGCTTTTTCTGCTGGATCAAAAGTAAACATTAATGAAAGCTGTTCTCTTATTCCTCGCCAAAATAACCCCAAAGTGGAAGGTGCCTCTTCTATTTCTTCAATAATTACCGGTCCAGTGGCGTCTGTAGTTCCTTCGTCTGTTTGTGCCAAAGCGAGTGAACCAACAAACATAATTGAGATCAGGCAAACCATAAATAAAAGTGTGCGTGACACACGAAGTGCATATGTCATAAATTATTATGTTAAGAATTAATAATGTTATTATAACAAAACTATTGTAATTTTAGCAATAGTGTCGTACAATAATAATAGATACCGATTACGAAAATAAGAGACAATTAATTTCAAATTTGTCATTTCGTAATTTCGCCACCGTCGTGAGGCGGGACCCTGCTGTGGCGGTGGTATTTTTCGTAGTTTGCATGTCAGACACTTTATGAAAAAATTATCAAAATATATAACAGAATTTCTTGAGCATCTTGAAATAGAAAAAAAACGCAGTCAACGTACAATTGAAAACTACGATTTTTATTTGCGCAGATTTTTGGGGTGGTTAGGAGAAAGTAAAAGTCCTTCTGCAATAACAAGTGATGCAGTGAGAAATTATCGTCTTTGGTTAAATCGACTTGTTGACGTACATGGTGATGAGCTGAAAAAAAATACGCAAAATTATCACCTCATTGCACTGCGTTCATTTTTAAAATATCTAGCAAAACGTGATATAAATACCTTAGCTCCAGAAAAAATAGAACTAATGAAAATGCCCGATCGCGAGGTTTCATTTCTTGAAGGTAGTGATCTGAATAGTATTTTGGAGATGCCTCTAAAATTAATGAAATCAGAAACCAAAAATGGTCAGCTGATAGCTTTTCGGGACAAGGCCATGCTGGAACTTTTCTTTTCTACTGGCCTACGTGTCTCTGAACTTGTAAATTTGAAAAAGGAAAACATCAATCTAAAAAAAGATGAATTTAGTATTACAGGAAAAGGTAAAAAAACTAGAGTAGTTTTTTTGTCTGAACAAGCCAGATACTGGATTCGCAAATATTTTGATCTAAGAAAAGATTTGAATCCAAATTTATTTATATCACATGACAAACGCACAGGTAACAAACAAAAAAAAGATGAAATGGATGCTATTACTACGAGATCTGTACAAAGAATAGTACAAAAATATGCTCATGCTGCTGGAATTACCAAAGCAGTCACGCCACACACCCTGCGCCACTCTTATGCCACAGATCTACTCCAAAATGGAGCTGATATACGAAGCGTCCAGTCAATACTTGGTCACTCTTCTATTACTACTACACAAATTTACACCCATGTGACTGACAAAGAGCTACGAAACGTACATAAGAAATTTCATGGAAAAAAACGAAGCGAAGATTGACAAATCACCAAATAAAAGATAGACTGAAATCATTATACACCTATAGTTTCAGCCAAAGGCTGGTAAGGTTGATAAATAAATATTATGCGCCCATAGTTCAATGGATAGAACACTAGCCTTCTAAGCTGGATATGTAGGTTCGATTCCTACTGGGCGTACAATCACAAATCTTAATTCATAATTTCAGCCAAAGGTTGCCCCCCCAAATTGGAGGGACCAGCCGTAGGCTGGCTTAATTCATAAACTCTATGTCCACATTCATAACAATTGTTATCATTGTTGGTTTCATACTGGTGATCAGTATTCGCCAAGTCAATGAATACCAACGCGGGGTCAAATTTCAGTTAGGTAAATTTACCCATGTAGTTTCTCCTGGTTGGAGACTAATTATTCCGATCATCCAGAGCATGACCAAAGTTGACATGCGTGTCAAAGCAGTTGATGTTCCTTTTCAGGAAGCCATCACTCGAGACAATATATCAGCCAAAATTAATGCGGTAATTTATTACAAAGTTACTCATGCTGAAAAGGCAATTCTAGAAGTAGAAAACTTTTGGTTTGCAGTAAACCAATTGGCTCAAACTACCATGCGTAACGTGGTAGGAGAAATGGAACTTGATGAACTTTTGGCAAACAGAGAACAAGCAGCCAAAAAAATAAAAGATATTGTTGACTCTGCTACTGATCCTTGGGGAATTGGCGTTGATACTGTAGAACTCAAAGACGTGATACTTCCAGAAGATATGCAACGAGTGATAGCCAAGCAAGCAGAGGCTGAACGTGAGCGTAGAGCAGTAGTAATCAAATCTACTGGAGAGGTAGAGGCTTCACATAATCTGGCTCAAGCTGCCCAAACATTATCTTCACAGCCAGGTGCACTACACCTGAGAACTCTAAATACTCTAAACGACCTTAGCTCAGACCAATCAAATACTGTAATATTCGCAATGCCTCTCGAAATATTAAGAGCATTCGAAAGAAGTGGTCAACAATAAAAACAATTCCACGAAATAAAAATCATCCACCAAACTTGGGGATGATTTTTATTTAAGAAGAAATCCACTGGGGTACTATCAACTATTTAAAATTCGCTTTGGGGTGGCTAACGGGGATTGAACCCGTATTGCCGGCTCCACAAGCCAGAGTAATAACCATTATACCATAGCCACCCCATAACGAACTTTATTTTATGTAAAGAAGGATTTCCGCCAGAGGCGGACCAGCCTTTGGCTGGGAACCCGTATTGCCGGCTCCACAAGCCAGAGTAATAACCCTTATACCATAGCCACCCCACTAGATTTCTTTATTGTTCAAGCGTTCGCAGTATACAAGAAAAAAACTTGCTTGTCAATACTTTGTTACTTTATCTTTTGATTTAATTCGGCTATACTACAAATTACTATGAAATTACTTATTATCTCCCTATCAGCCGGCGCTGGTCATGTCAGAGCAGCAGAGGCAATCAAAAAAACCGCAGAGCAGAGCTTCCCTAGTATAGAGGTGAAGCACATTGATATGGCTGATTACATTAGCCTTACAATGAAAAAAACTGTAATCACTTCCTACGCCATGATGGTAAAAACTGTGCCCGAGTTGTACGGATATCTTTATAATAAGGCAAATACAAACAAATCTGCAAATCGCCTAAATAAGCTTACCAAGCAGTTAAAACGAATTAACTCTGTTCGACTCTATAGCTTTATTGACGATTATAAGCCAGACATAATACTTTGCACTCATTTTTTGGCTACAGATGTGATCTTGGGAGCATCACAAAAAAGAAAAATTGATTCTCCAGTCAACACCCTTATTACAGACTATGATCTGCACAATTTGTGGGTAGTACCTAATACGAATCATTATTTTGTTGCTACAAAAAAAATAGAATGGAAAATGATGAGACAAGATGTACAAAAAAATAAAATAACAATTAGTGGTATTCCGATAGATCCAATTTTTTATAAGGAAAAATCAATTGATAAACTGAGAGAAGACTATAAAATCAAACCAAACAAAAAAGTTGTTTTGGTAATGTCTGGCGGACAAGGTATGGGAAAAGCCGGCAAAATTGTAAAAATGCTAACCACGTCGAGCCAGCCACTCTCAATTATTGCTATTGCAGGAAAAAATAAACATTTGGAAAAACGTCTCAAAAAAATTAAAGTTCCGTCTCACATTGATTTATATTCTATTGGCTGGACTGATAAAGTCGACGACTATATGCGACTAGCTGATATAATCATCACAAAGTCAGGTGGAGTTACAACAACCGAGTGTATTACTCTTGGCAAACCAATGATTATTATAGACCCAATTCCCGGACAAGAAGAGCAGAATGCTGATTACATTTTATCAAACAACCTTGGCTTTATTGCCCGAAATACCGACGACCTGCTCTACTATGTAGAACAAGACAGCTACCAAACTACAAAAATTACGCCAAAAAACAGTGCAAAAATTATACTGGAAAATTTGGAGTAATAAAAAATAGTTTCATCTTCTCGCTACTCAAAAAAAACAACCTTGAAGGTTGTCTCTATTGGCTATTGGCTACTGGCTGAGGCTACCAACTTCACTTAAATGTAGCTATGAGTAGCTGATTACTAACAAAATAACTAATAGAATATGCTGACAAAATAATTGCTATTCCAATAATCGCTGTAAAAATTATCTTCTTACCTTTGGTAACATTTTCTTCGACCCCACCAGACGTCATAATCAAAAATCCACCGTAAACAAGATACGCTACAAAAGCCACACCCAAAAGGCCCAATGAAAACTTAATAATCAGAGCTACGATACTACGAGGATCTTTTGCTTCTCCCAAATCTGCTCCAGATGAAAAAGCTCTGGTTTGGGTTTCTAAAGCTTCCGAGTCAATGGCAAAAGCTGTTTTTGGAAGAAAAACAAATATTCCCATGATCAGGCTTACAAAAAACCCGACCACAATATACTTTCCCATATTTTTAGTAAATTATATAGATTAATTTTTCTTCATCAGTCAAAATCCCTGTCATAGACTTCCTGCCCGCTGAAGTGGAGGGGTCAACCTTTGGCTGATATTCTTGTCAGTGCAATCAATGTTTAAAATACTATATCTGTCAAAGCATTGCTAACAAAATAAACAATACTATATGCCATGAGAACTATGGCAAGCCCCAAAATAGCCCGCTTTAGTGTGTCCTTGGCTTTCTGTACTTTGTCTTGCTCCCCTCGTGCAGTCAAAAACCAGTATCCTGACATAATAATCAAAAAAACGAATACAGTCCCCAAAAGCCCCAAGAAAACATTTATAATTTTAATTACCAAAGCTTGTGGGTCTGCTGGAGGTTCAGTCTCACCCGCTCCGAGTTGGGTTTGGTTCAAAATACTTCCCCCCAACTCACCACTAATCTGAGCCTGAGCAGGTAGTACAAAAAAAAGTAGAGGTAAAAGCAAGGCTGTAAAGCTAATTTTTTTCAAAATATTCATACTACGATGTAGATATTAGACTCGTAACAACAAAATTAGAAATACTATAAGCTGATATTACAATTATAAGGCCGATGAGAGCAGCTCGAATCAAATCTTTTGCCTTGGTTACCTGAGTCTCCTCTCCCCTTGCTGTCATCCAGAGAAATCCTCCATAGACCATAAGAGCAATAAATATTACTCCGAGAAAAGACATGGCTGTCTTCACCACATTTCCAACCATTTCCGCAAAAGTGGTGCTATCCGCCGTACCATAACCAGAAGAAACTTGAGCATCGGATAGTATTCCATTTCCCAGATCAACTGCTTCTGCCCTAAGGGGTAAAACCAAAAAAGAAAAACAAAATAACAAAGAGAGAGTAAAAATAAATTGTTTAAAAAATTTTGTCATATAAAATATAAATTAATATATCCGTAGTATCCGTAGTAAATTTAAGTTATCCGTAGATTCGTAGCACTAGCTGAACGCTCCTGTCACCAGTGCGGTTATAGCATAAGCAGTCACCACAATAAACATTCCAATAAGAGAACTAGATATAATTTTTTTTGCTTTTTCTACTTTATCAGGTTCACCTCTTGCTGTCATCCACATAAACCCTGCATAAACCGTAAGCACCAAAAATATCAAACCAACCAAAGTAAGAGCAACTTTTATTATCTGCCCCACAATAGTTCCTACCGACTGAGATGTATCCACACCAGCACCACCTGCAACAGTATTTAGGTTTCCTGAAGCATCACCTAGAGTGCCAACGCCAAAACTTGCGACTGGCGTTAACAATATAAAGCTAAAACACACAATATACAAAATAACTTTTTTCATACTATTTGTTAGATTATTTTAAAAATATCTACTTACCCCATACAAAATCTATTTATACCTACTCTCTCATCAGTCTAAATCCATATTCTCATCAGTTTAAATCAATGCTATCGCTCAGTCTAAATCCATACTCTCATCAGTTTAAATCAATGCTATCGCTCAGTCTAAATCCATACT
>JAHJGG010000109.1 GCA_018824545.1 Patescibacteria group bacterium
CAGTAACAGTACCAGTACCAGTCTCTACTGCATCAAATACAGCAGTAGCTACTGTGCGAACTTCGCTAGTATTTAGCACATCACCAACTACCAAATATTTCATACCATCTACTACATGGAAAACGTCATTACTATCCTCTGCTTTGATGAGCATTCCATCATGAGGAACATTGGTAGAAATAGTAGCGCCAGTAGTAACGATATTTGGCCAGTAAGCATCAGAGGTATCTCTGACAAGAGTGGCCCAATTGGCACCGTATAGAGCTGTAGCTACTTCCGGGCTATCAATCAAAAGTTTAGTATTGTTTGGTCCAAGAGCATAAACTGAATTTGAAATTTGAACCTTAACAAGTCGAGAGCCAGGTCTGTAGTTTACACCATAAGGTGCTGAACTTGGTGCAGGATAAGCATCCACACAAGTGTTTGCAATTTCCGTTACACCAGAGAAATCTTCATACCAAGTATGATAGAGTTCTGAACTTGGGAAATACATGCGTTCCATGTCAGCATTCAATAGGTATACAGCACTAACGCCAGATACTTTGAAAAGCTCACCAGCGGCAAGTGTTGGGCAAGTTTCAGCATTAGCTACCAAAGGTATTAATGCAGCTGCACCAACAGACCACATGATTGTGGTAAATACCACAGACCATGTAAACGCGCGTTTTCCGATTTTAATTACGTCTGTCATAAATAAAAATGTAATCTTACCTTCTAGCGCCCCGCTGTACAGCGTGGTCCAAAAGATAAGCAATTAATAATTGGGTATACTACTCCCGACTTAATCGGGATCGACCTTTCGGTTGTATACACCGGCTGTAAACTCTTGGGTGAAAAGTCCAAAAGCAAACAGCAAATTCTACTTCAAAAAAAGTAGAAAGGCCCTCTAAGTCTTTGACAAGACTTATTTTACTGTATGGCATTAGATGTCCCACTCTTGTATAGAAAGTGAGTCATCCGTGCCATGCAGTAAAAGAGCATTAGTAAATAATTTAACGAACCCGTGCTCTTGGCACACAACTGCTTTGCTTTCACAAAAAAGTTGTGTGCCAATAGTTATTATTGAGTTATAGTTTTTGTAGTAGTTGTCTCTACAGTTGTAGTGCTAGTACTCACCACATCGCCCGCACTAGTCTGCTCTACCACTTCGCTTTCTATTAATTTTCTGGTTTCTTCTACCACGACTGGTTTGACACTCTTTGTAATATTATTAACATCTTTATTCACCTCTAGAGCTTTTACCAGAGCCTCTACGAGCTGTCCACCCTCTGCCAACCCCTTGGCATCTACTAGATCTTGTATTACGACCTCACTTACTGCTTTTACGTCTTTTAGACTAGCATCCTCACCAACAGGAGTACTGGAGTTTGTTACTGCGGTAGTACTTACAGACACTTTTACTGTCGAAGATACCACTTTTGAAATTGTGGAAGAGGAAATATTAATAATAACTTGAGAGGTCTGATCTCCCAAGACTCTTTCCAACTCATCTGTTTGCGCTCCCATTTCTTCTGTATCATCAGTAAGATTTTCAATTGCCTTTTTTACAAGCTCCCCCATTTCTTTGTCTGTTACTTCATTTAATTCCCCATTTTCCTTTTTTTGTAAAACAGAACTAACAGCACCAATCCCCTTGTCCGTTACTTCTTTTTTGGTGTCTACAATCTGACCTGATACTTCAATATTATTAGTTCCTGCCAATGCTTCTTTCAAGGTATTAGAAATAGTTTCCGCAGAATCACTTATTCCCCCAGCAACCTTAGCTGCTTTTTCAGGTTCTTTTTTGCTTACTTCTTCCAAATTTTTGTGAGCTTCTGTAACACTCTTTTTTAGAGATTCCAAAGTCTTCTCAACCTTATCCATCTTGTTTTCTTCGACCAATGCTTTGGTTTCATTGGCTCGGGTCTTGGCCGCTTTGTTTAGTAGTTCTGCTTTTTTTTCAGATCCACCAACCAAACCACCCACCACCATCTTGGTTTTTTCTGCTGCCAGCTTCACTCCATAAAAAGCATCACCAGGTAGGCTACCAGAAGATGCACCTACACTTGCAGACCAACCTGCTACTGACACCACTACAACCAACAGTGTTGTTATGGCTGGCCTTGTCATCATACGAAGAGATGCAGGAATAAATATCTGCCAAATTTCAGAAATAACACCAGCTGTCTCTATAGTTTCTTTTGACTTAGAGCTCACTTGTGAAGTAATTTGTCTCATCAAATCACCACGATTTTTTGAAACCCAATTTTGATCAGCATTTAGCCGACCATTTTCATTTTTTAAGCTTTTCAATTGTTCCCTCAATTTTTTCTCCATATTTTAGTTTGTGAGCAAACTTTTGAGCTTTTCCTTTGCCCTGTGCAGAGTCACTCTTACAGAGGCATTGCGCTTATCTAGAATTTTGGCAATTTCAGATATTGACAACTCTTCTATATATCGCAGTAAAATCACATCTTGATAATCTTGTTTTAAAGTTTTGATTGTATTTATTAATTTTATGGATTCTATTTCCAGATCCAGTACTTTTCCTATGTCCAAGTTATAGTCCCTTATTATCATCCCATCTAGCTGGCATTCTTGAATTTTGGATTTTTTTCTATACCAATCTACTACACTATTTCTGGCTATTCCGTACACAAACCCACTAAAACTGTCCACACTTTTTTGGTCCTCTTGGACCAAATAGTTCCAAGTCTTGAGAAAAACATCACTAGTCAGGTCTTCTGCATCTTGGCGGTGAGAAATCTTCAGGTAAACAAACCGAAAAATTTTGTCCACATATCCATCGTATAGCTGACCAAAAGCATCAGGATCTTGTTTGGTCCGAACACGGTAGAGAAGAAATTTTTCATTAACCTTGTTCATAATAGAAGACGTAAAAACATTATAAATGTTACACTTTTCAAAATATCTGTAATTCGTTTTTTTGAGAGTTAAACTTAATCCAAATGAATTGCGTCATCCTCGGGACACCTGTCCGCCCTTGGAGGAGAGCCCCGAGGTATTGGCAGAAAGCTTTTGGTAAATCATTTTTCGAATTCACCTTTCCGATGCAGAGCATCGGGGAATTAAACCGATTTAATTCACTTGTGTCAGTCTAAATCCATTCTTGTCAGTGTAATCAATGATTAACAAGCGAATCCACTCAAAAAAATTCTCTACTCAGTCTAAATCCACTCTAATCAGTGTAATCAATGTATCAAATTCACCAGATACTAAAATTCAGGTAATTGATATTACCCAAAAATTCATAAAAAGTAAACCCCAGCATAACACAAAAAATCCCAAAAAGCAAACCAAATAAGGCTAGTTTTGTTTAACAATATAAGCTCTGGTTAGCAAAAATAAAGAAGAGAAGTCATTACAAGAAGCCTGATGAAGAAACAAAGCTAATAAAATTATAGGCTCTAGACTAGCAAAAATTCAATGAAAGTCGTTTTCCAAGCTTTGTTGATAGGTAAAAAGTGACTGTATTTTTTAAAATAGTTTTAATCATCTGTCATTGCGAGGAATCCCGATTCGCATCGGGATGATGAAGCAATCCCAATGGTTTTTAGCCAAACAAGAGGATTGCCACGTGTCTTCCTCCCTCCCTTCGCGAAGGGAGGGATCCAGCACTCGCAATGACAGGTATTCTACTGTTCTTGCTAGTCTAGAGTCTAAAATTATTATATCTCACTCATAATCCACTCGGCTTTAGCCGAGGTTCGCAGGGCTTTAGCCCTTGGTTTACCACAATTCTTGAAATCTAAGACTCGTCACTACCCCGGCTAAAGCCGGGTAGATTTAGTATTAATTTATCAAAATTACATTAATTTAAAAATAATATGCTCAAATATCTATAGTAGACCCAAATTCAAATCACAAATTGTCTACACTACCGTATACTTTTATACACTCCCTCTTAGTGAATATATAAATTTAGCTAATTTTTCTAATTTTTGTATAGACTAGCGTATACTTTTGTACCTATTGTAGAGATAAATAACAAAGACGAAAATCAATTATTCTTGAATTTATATTGACATTTTATGAGTTTATTGTTATTATTTGTATAGACTAAACTATACAAAATATAGTTATCCACAAGCAATACCTTATGGAAGACAATCTACTACAACCTGATAAAAAAGAGATTATAAGAGTTTCTGTATCAGAAGCGGCTCGTTTGTTTGGTGTAAGCACCCAAACTATTCGCCGTGCTATCAAAGATCAGGAAATAACCTATGTTGTAGTTGCTAGCCGATACAAGATAAACTTCGAAAGCCTCGTTAGATGGTCCCAAGAAAAAACAACCGTCCAAAACAAAACAAATGTAAGAGGCATAGGCCAGTATGTGGATAAGTGGAAGATCCGAAATACCCTTTATTCTCCAAGTACCAAGAGTCTTAACAAACAAGAAGATAAGTAATTTAAAAAACTACCACCTTGGTAGTTTTTAAATTTAACTCAATTTGTTTCAAAAGCACATTGGGGTCCGGGGGAAAAGCTGTTTCCCTCCAAAGGCGGGCAAGGAGCCATATTAAGGGGCGCCTGTCCGCCGACTGGCGGAAGTTCTTTTCCCCTGGGACTTTCCTGCCTGCCGGAAGGCAGGTTGGTATTTTTTGGTGACAAAAAGTAATACTACAAAGCTTATTTCATTGTAGCAATGTATCAATATATTTTCTCTACCCCAGAGGTAGATTTTTTAATACCATTTATAAACACCATGGGGTCCAGGGGTGCAATTGTTTGAGCCCCCTTCCATACATGCAGGAGGTACACCAGATTCAAAGGGGCGAGTTTTGCACCCCGGCACTTTTTGTTACTTTTTGGTGACAAAAAGTAATACCACAAAGATTGTTTCATTTATTTCCTAGCTGTCCAATGATGTTGGTAGCGACATAACAATAAAACCATGTATACACTCCACCCCAAAGGTAGATTTTTTCGTCTACGAGTGGTATATTATTATAGTAGCCAGGATCCTGACAATGGGACAATGCTTCAATAGTACAATGAACACCTATGAAATTCTTCCAAACCCACTTCACCAAACACCATCTCCTCCACTCACCACACAAGTGGTTCTTAGCTTTGCTTATCTCCCCTATCCACGTGGCGGAAATGCATTACAAAAACAGATACCACATAAACTTTGTCCATGCAAAAAAACTTTTTGTTTTTGACATGGCCTTAGTCCTTAGTATCTTTTTACTTTTGGCTGGTACGATCTTTTGGTTTATATATGACCCTACTGTTACCAAAGATGTTGCTTTATCTTTTCAAACAACACAAACTAGAATCAATAGTGGTGAAAAAATTGTATTCACTGCGCATTATCAAAATAATAGTGAGGTACTACTTACAAATGCCAGCTTAGGTCTACGACTGCCAAATAGCTTAGTCATAACCAGCGCTGAGCCAAAAGATTCTTTTGATGAACAAAACAATACTTTTTATTTACAAAATCTAGTTCCAGGTAGCTCTGGCGAAGTAAATATCTCAGGTATTCTATATGGTGAAGTAGACAAAGAATACAACAACACTGCCATTTTGACCTACAACCAAGAAGAGAGATCTGCCAGTGAACAGGTTGTGGCCTCTACTATTACGATCTTACGTAATTCTGTCTTACAAGCTAGTATTGAGGCTCCTACTGCTATTCTTTCACACAGCACAGTGCCGATTACATTAAAAATTAAAAACAACGGCGAACTTTTGCTAGAAAATATAAAAATTCCTTTGTCAGATGTAGAAAACTTTTCCATCAGTCCTATTGAAGAACCAAAAGTCGGAACAGTTGAATCTGGATCATGGATAATTACAAATCTAGCCCCAGGGAGAGAAGTAGAAATAAAACTAAACATGACTTCCAATATCAATGAAGCATCTACCAAAACATCACTGTATTTAACTCCGATAATAATCATTAAAGAAATTGAATTAAAACAAAAAAGTACATTTGCTGAATTTGAAATAGTTAGGCCTGATCTAAACATCAGTGCAAATTGGCAAACAACAGAATCAATTCAGCCGGGTACAGATCAGGATTTGCTAATCACTCTTACCAACAATGGAACGAGTGTACTAAACAATTTTACAATTACTCTACCAATCCCAAGTAATATTGTAAACTCTGGTAGAATTGCAAATTTGAATGCTGGATATATGTCCGGAAGTAACTTTATTACCAATTCAAAATACCATGCAAACCTAAAACAACTGGATCCAGGCAAATCAACTTCTGTCACTTTAAAAATTCCAATACGCGCTTTTATTACTTCTCTGCAAGATATTAATTTATCTTTATCACCAAAAGTAAGTGCCACAGTTCCAAACATCCCAAATGCTGAGTACGAACGCAGTACAGAAACTTCTGAATTAAAAATTGGTACTAATATTAATTTAAACGCAATATCTCTCTACTATACTGAGGAAGGTGACCAACTTGGCCGTGGCCCATTACCTCCACAAGTTGGAAAAGAAACCAAATACTGGGCAATCATAAGTATTGAAAATACCTCAAGCCAAGTACGTGATCTACAATTTTTTGCAACCCTGCCCTCATATATTGGTTGGACCGGCAGAACCAGTGTCAGCCATGGCAATGATGTCACATTCAATACCGGATCAAGGCAAGCCACATGGCAATTAAACTCTCTCGGAGCTTATGAAA
>JAHJGG010000110.1 GCA_018824545.1 Patescibacteria group bacterium
AAATGATCAAAGAATACATAGAAAATCACAAACAAGATGATAAATACGGAGACTTTAAAGTCGAAAATTGAATTTATTCTAAATTTATTCTATGGACTTCCAGTCCATAGTGGTTAAAATAGAAACCCATACTGCTTAACGCGGAATAAAAATTTTATGAATGACAAATTTAATATACATAAGACATTTCCTAATCTACGTTGGGAAAATGAAAAACACATAGCTAGTGGCTGGGACCATGATATTATCATGTTAGACAAAAAATTTGTTGTTAGAATACCAAAAAATACAGATGCTTTGAAAAGAGCCCCTATTGATTTTTGTCTAATGAAATACTTACAAGATAAAATTGATGTGGCTATACCTGAATCAATTTCTTTAGATACAAAATCAAAAATTGGCCTATATACAGTTGTTTCTGGTGCTGAAATGACTGATAATATATACAAGAAATTTAACTCTACAAAAAAAGATGTGTTTGCAAAGGTGATAGCTTTATTTTTATTACAACTTCACAGCTTACCAACTGCTGACATATTAAAATGTAAAGTTCCTAAAATAGATATTACATCAGAAAATCAAGAAGTAGCTAAAAATGCACAGATAATATATCCGAACATTGACAAACAAACACAAAAAATTCTTGATGACTTTATTAAACAGCGCAAACTTTTACTTAAAAAAACCAAAGTGACACTAGTACATAACGACCTTACTGGTGATAATATTTTTATTGATAAGACAAATTTACAATACTTAGGTGTCGTTGATTTTAGTGATTCTGTTGTTGGGGACCTTGCTAGAGATTTTGCCGCACTTTTCACTTTTGATGAAAAATTTGTTCGCAAAGTACTCAAATACTACGATGCAAAAAATGATACTACTATTTTTGAAAGAGCTCAGGTTTATTATAGAGATGAAGCAATCAAACTTATGTATTTAGCAATAAACGGTTCTGATTTTATAAGTGAAAAAGATGCTTTAAAATTACTTCATGAAAGATTCAATATAAAGAGGGCGTAACATTACGTTACGCCCTTCCCCCTATATTTGTTGGACATTAAAGCCCCAATCTAACATCACTGAAACAGTTTTGTTAGAGTCTGGACTATAATATCGCTCATTTCCATTTGTTACTCCATCGCTTTCATATAGTCGACGAAAGTATCTATCTATTGGTTGAGTTTTGTGTTTTTTTATTGCACCTTCCTTAACTTTAATACCTACAACATGACTCAAAACAATGTTTTGCTGAGGGTCATTACCCCAAAAACAATACTGCAAAGAATGGGTTGTTTTGTGGTACCTACTCAAGGCAGATGTAGCAGACAAATGCGTGCTTGAATGGTCTGAATGAGTGTCACGAGCGCTTGGGAAAACAATGACTTCAGGAGACAGTGATTCCAATTTCTTCAAAAGCACTGAGCTTAAGAATTTTAAATCTAGATGAAGTTTTGAATCTTCAACCCCCAAAAACTCTATTTGCTCTATACCTAAAATCCTAGCACCGCTTTTTGCCTCTTCAATTCGTAACTGCCTGAGTTGTTCTGTGTGGTATATTTTTGGCTCATTACCACCAGCTGCGCCATCTGTAAGAACAATCTCACACACACGCCAACCCATAAGTATAGCCTTATGACAAAGCAAACCACAAGACAACTCAAGGTCATCAGGGTGTGGAGAAAGAACTAAAAGAGTCAAAACCTTTCGATTGCTCGTATCAGCACTTCCCCCCAAGAAGGACACTGCCATGATTTTTCTCCTAACCGAGGTTCTTTTGTAGAAACACAACCTTTTTCAGAGAGTTTGTAAGAAATACTAGACACCCATTGTTCTATTACATTAGCAAAATCCATGGACTGAGTACTCCAAATCGCACACACCTCAGTGCTATTCTCAGCTGACAGAAGGTCACCCCACAGGTGATATAATCTTTGTAATTCCTCTTCTGAAAGCGAAATTTCATTGACCAACCGACGCTGAATCAAAACCTGCAATCCACCCACTGGATGACAAAAGACATTATCATTAAACTTTGCAGACTCGGCGGCAGCTAAACCATAACCCTCAGTAAGACTGGGGTAAAGCACAGCTTTTGCTTTTGTCATAAGTTCAAACAATTCGTCTTTTTCCAACCAAGGTATCCATGATATATTTGTACAAATACTTCTAACTTCATCAGATGGATTACCAACGGACACAAATGTGAGATTTGAATCTCGCATTTTTTCGGCGATAGACTGAAAAAATCCAATTCCTTTGCTTATCACTGGGCGTGATGGAAAAAGAACAAACGGCGACCTATCCAATCCTAATCGACTCAATACATTCGTGCCCCCACAGGAAACACACCTTTCCTTGAGCAGACCAAGTGACTCAACAGTAACAACCTTTCCAGCAACACTTGCCTCATAAATTGCAAACTGTGCTTCACGCAACCTATGCGGCCATACTACACTTAAAGCATCATTTAACAAGCCGCTACTTGTGACAAGAAGCTGTGAGCCACGAATTGCAGATGCTAATAGTGACTCTGATGTTAAAAGTCTTCTAACCTCTGGTGGAAAATGCATCCTCAAAGGATGGTCGTACAGACTGTGTAGCCAAAAAACAGATGGCACATCCATTGCTTTTCTGCCAATAACCATACTCACAGCAGATTCGTTGTCATGAGCAACAAAACACTTTGATTCACTACTCAACGAATTGACAGATTTTTGACAAAATAATGCCAAATTGGGAGCCAAATCACAATCAAGCTGACTCATCACATCAAGTGAAACCCTCACAGGTGTTGGAGTAAGTCCACACCGACCTGTATGAGCCAAACTAATTCTCTCCGAGTACGGAAAAAACACTTCTGTTACCACACCAAGCGACACAAGTTGTGCAGAAAGATTTTCTACAGCAATCCCTAGTCCACCATGACAATAGTACGGTGATAATTCACCACTAATCATCTGAATTTGTAGCATAGTATCACTCCTTGTGATTTGCAATAATGCCAAATCGTCTAAAGGTTTCAGCAACCTCAACAGCCATTATCATATAGTGGCTCCAGGGTCTTTGTCTGTGCTCAATTTTTGGTAACAAAGTTTCTGTCACCAATAACTTCTTTTCGTATGCCGCCAGCAACATTGTCAACTCAATACCAAAATCATCTGGTATATAAATGCTCCTAGCAAAATCTCGCTTAACAGCGACCATACCAGACAATGGTTGAGAAATCACCTTAGCAGGGTGGTTCGCTATTTCTAGAACTGGCTTCACCAACATGTCTGTCACGGGACCTGGCTGTTCACTTCTGTCAAAAGTTCCTTTTACCAGACCAACTTCGTTTGAAACCAAGCCAGCTAGCAATCTTTCTGTAAAAATTGCAGAAGGATTCTTGATGTCACCATCAAAAAATACCACAACATCCTCTTTTGCTCTCTCAAGTCCAATTTTAATAGCCCTACCTTTTCCTTTGTGAAATGTCTCAACTACTATTGCATTACCAGACAGCGCTTCACGATAAGTCATATCACTGCAAGCGTTTGCAACCACAATGACCTCAGAAACTCTGGCATGATCAGCAAATCTCAAGCAACAACTTTTAATTGTCGTTTCCTCGTTGTGTGCTGGGATGATAATCGAACAATTTCCTGTATACATGGCAAATCTCCTCTATAAAGACTTAAGTAAGTCGTTGAAAAGAACTTCAAAACCTTACTAACTATTGCATAAAATAAGCCTTTTGTCAATATTTTAGAACCAATGCAAATCTGCCATTATTTTGTAACAACAAACCTACACGTACTAAAACTATTGTATACTTCCACCCAATCTAGAGTTCGCAAGTCGTTCCACAAAGCGAGCTACGAAAAAAACCTGCTAATTGTGGCAAAGTTTTTTTGTTTTGGTAAACCATCTGAGAGTATGCACAGCTTTGATCAATGTAACAAAATTGACTAGAGCATATCTATATTGTAAAATTGAACGTAGTTATTATACTGTTTGTTTGCTACAAGAGGAGGGAAGCAATGACTTCGCTTATTTCTGAGATAAAGGAAGAATTCTCCAGCCCTTACACTTTGTTCCACAAATTCGGTTTGCTATTTTTTCTGATTCTTTCGTTTTTTGTCTGGAACAGAAAGTGGTGGAATTGGGCACGAAATCCACACACTGTTATGCTCGAGAGACAACAAAAATGGAATTTAGAACGTAAAATTAGACAGGAAGACGTAAAGGAATATCTCTCCTCAAACTCCGTCGTGGATCAAGCTTTTAAGAATCTTTTTTGACGGCGAGGTGACCTGGGTTCTGGATAATGTGAGGTTCATGATTGTAGTGGTGGTGCGAATTCATTTTTGCACCACCACCACAAGCTATTTCAAATTAATCGTACGTACATACATAGTTCTAACTTCGTCACGACCCCGAGCAAAATAAAAAACGAGTTCAAACTCGTTTTTTTTAATACATAAACTCAATTACCAACAGTCATACCAACTTCAAATTTATTCAATACATCTTCTGAAACAATTTGTACCTGCCACCACTGCCAGCCATGTAGAAGAAAAATAGTTCCATTCAAAATATGTCGTTTTAGGTTGTTTTCTATAAGATAAACTTTTGGATCATTAGGGCTTTTGACCAATCTTCCATTTTCAACTGTAATTTCTGTACAGTCGCAGGTAGGGGATCGACCCATGTCTACTTCTTTTCCATCAGTCACGCCATCACCATCTGAGTCTTGTAACCAGAGAATAGTGCCATAGCGAAGTTCGTCGATTTTTGTAAGGCCGTCATTGTCACCATCAGTATTGCCTGATGTCAAAATTTGTTGTCTTGTAAATACAGCCACTTTTGCACCTGTCTGAGTCTTGCCCGGCACAAAGTCATGAATAGCATCCAAAATTGTATTGTAAGCATATTTAAAATTAGAACCAGTGTTCATGCCGGTTTCGTGAACGATAAATTTTTGGGTTTCATCATCATAACCAACAATTACATTCATATGATATTCTGGTCCACTACGACTAAAATATGGGTTATAAAGGGCTTTGCCATAATATGGGACGATAACAGTGTGCCCACTATCAATTTGGCTCTTGATCTCGTCCAGAGTAGGATTATAAACTAAATAAGCTTCCCATGGAAAGAAGTTATTTATCATAGATGCTACTTTTGTAGCGTTTTCATCCAGACTAAAGCCGTAAGTATTTTCTTTGATCCGGAGAATTCTTAGTATTTCATCCCTAGCAGTTTCTTTACTAATATTTTTGCTAGCATAAAAATAATCAGTCATCAAAATACTGGTTTCTTCGCATGTGTCTTGCCAAGGCTGGCTCCAGTCCCCAAATGGCGCCTGAGAAGTGTATGGAACAGAAAGGCTGGTAGAGGCAGTGGCAACAAGAGGCAAAAAAAGAATTGGAAGGCTAAACAATAATTTGTTGATATTCATAATTTTTTAGGCTCTATACTAGCAATAACAGTGGAATACCTGTCATTGCGAGTGCTGGAGCGAAGCGGAAGACACGTGGCAATCATTTTGTTTAAGTTAGAAATCCATGGGTTTGCTTCGTCATCCCGATGCGAATCGGGATTCCTCGCAATGACAGACAGGCAAAAGCTTTTTTAAAAAACAAAATCCCTTTTTACCTATCAACAAAGCTTAGAATAAAACCTTAATTAAATTTTTGCTAGTCTAGAGCCT
>JAHJGG010000111.1 GCA_018824545.1 Patescibacteria group bacterium
AATTATTCCAGAAGATATTATTAATACAAAAGAGATTTTAGAATTAGCCAAGAAAAATAAGCGTGGTTTTTTTAAAAAACCATTTGGCAAAAATGAAGATAATAATAAATTAGAAAAATTTGTTCGCAAAGTTAATAGAAAATTTGTAGGTGAGCTAGAATCTTATCCATGTGCGGCTAGCATGCCTCTGTTAAAAAGGGAAGTATTTGAAAAATGTAAATTTAGACCTCTTTGGGAGAGAACTAGGCCATCAATGAGAGGGCGTGGGGCTGACCAAGATTTTAATTTTTGGGTGGCAGAGACTTTTCAAGATAGCGTAGCGATTAGAGTGCCAATGATTTTGTGGCGGGTTAAAAATCAAAACGCACTTTACTTAGACAAAAAATATATACCAAAATAGTTTATGTGTGGAATATTAGGAATTTTGGGTAATAATATCCAAACTTCAAAAGAAAAATTTACTCAAGCATTAGACACTTTGAAACAACGAGGACCAGATGATTCAGGTTTATTTTTTGATAACCACTGTTATTTTGGACATAGACGTTTAAGTATTATTGATTTGAAGAACGGTCAACAGCCCATGACGTCAAATGATGGTAGATATACTATTATTTTTAATGGTGAAATTTATAATTTTAAGACATTAAAAGAAAAATTAAGTGATTATAATTTTAAAACTAATTCAGATACAGAAGTTATTTTGGCAGCCTTCAAAAAATATGGAAAAAAAATTGTGGATATTTTGGAAGGGATGTTTGCAATGGCTATTTATGATCAGGAAAAGAAAACTCTTTTTTTGGCTCGTGATCCAATTGGCATGAAGCCATTGGTTTATACTGAATATCAGGGGCATTTTTATTTTGCTTCAGAACTCAAAGCATTAATGCCTTTGTTAAACAAAAAGAACAAGATTAGCGAGCAGGCCGTATTCGATTTTTTTTGTCTCAAACACATTCCAGCTCCTAACACTATTTATAAGGATATTTTTAAACTTCCGGCTGGTCATTATTTGGAGGTTAGTTTGAAAGACAAAGAAATTAAGGTTGGTGAGCCGTGTGCCTATTGGCGTCCAATCTATGAGGATAATGATCGCGGCCTTAATATAAAGGAAGTACGAGAAAAAATAATTGAGACAGTGGAGAGTCATTTGGTATCAGACGTTCCTGTTGGTGTTTTTTTGAGTGGTGGGATAGATTCTACAGCCATTGTGTGGGCAATGAGTGAATTGGGATGTGATCTCTCTACTTATACTATTGGGTTTTCTGATTTAAAAAATGATAATGATTTGATTTATTCTCGACTGGTGGCAAAAAAATTTGGTACAAAACATAGTGAGTTATTGGTTGACACGCATGATTATAATAATGTTGCGAGGTGTGTGAGTAAATATTTTGATGAGCCTTTTGCTGATCCAGCATTTATTTCCAATTATTATGTATCTCGGGAGACTGCAGGACATGTAAAGGTGGCTCTGTCTGGTGATGGTGGAGACGAGTTGTTTTTTGGGTATCCTGTATATACGCGAATCAATAAAATTAGAAAAATAAAAAAACTGTTTGGTTTGTCAGATAAAAATTGGGTTTTAGAAAAATATTTTGGCTATAATTTAGATTTAATCAGAAAGATGGCTCAGGGCAGCTCTGCATCAGTTAGTATTTTTCCTGATAGAAGATTTAAAGATGGTCGAGTGCTCATGAGAATGTTTGATTTGGAAAGTACTTTGCCAGAATATTATCTTAATAAAACAGACAAAACTAGCATGATGAGTTCCTTGGAGGTTAGAACCCCCTTTACTCACCGTCCTTTGGTTGATTATATTCTTTCAATACCAGTTAAACATCACTATAAGTTTGGCAAGGGTAAAAATATTCTTAAGCAAGTATTGGCGGGATATATACCTGAGGAAATTTTAAATAGATCTAAACAAGGTTTTTCTCGCCCAGTACATCTTTTGCTCCATGAATCAAATTTAAGTTTTATAGAGGTTACGATAAAAGATTTAAATTTATTTAACACAGAGGGGGTTGGGTCCATTATTTCAAGTTACAGAAGACAAAAACAAAATCAATCATTAGTCTGGTGTTTACTAGTCTTTTGTTGGTGGTTCGAAGATAATAATCAATATTTAGATATTTAATTATGGAAAAGAAAAAAGTTTTATTTGTTTATCGTTATTCAGCCCTCAAGAATATTATTTCTGGTGATGGTCAAGTTTCAGGGCCAACTGAATTTTTGTGGGGCATGAATTTTTTAGACAAAGAAAAGTTTGAAATTAGATGGGTGAATGCCCCACGGACAGAAAAACGCACAGGCATTAGAAAGCTTACGTGGTTTTTAGAATTTCCTTTTGGAAAATTTATAAAAATAGGCTTACCAATTGAAATTCCATATTTATTTAAAAAAGAAATTGAATGGGCAGATGAGATTATTTGTGTCAACGACCCAATTAGTTTGGGGATTTTGTTCTCGAGATTTTTTGGTAAATTTAAAAAGAAAAAAATTTATTGTATTATAATGAGTCTACAGGAAAGAATTAAATATTTTAATTGGTTCAAACCAGCGGTGTGGTTTGTTTCTAAATTACTTAATAAAGCAGACAGTCTTATAATATTATCTGATTTCGTCCGTGGTGATTTTGTGTATGACTATAAGATAATAAGAGAGAAAGTAAAAACAATGTATTTCGGTATTGACATAAATTTTTGGAAGCATGATCCAGAAGTGAAATCAGAGGATTTTATATTATCAATTGGTAATGATATGAATAGAGATTTCCAGACTTTAGTTAGAGCTCTGCCGGAAAATATTAAGTTAAAAATAATTACCAAGAAAAATGTTGATATTAAAGACAAGAGCATCGAAATATTGTCAGGTATAAGTGATGAAGATTTAAGAGAATTATATAATAAATCTTTGTTTGTCGTTGTGCCAAGTATTAAATTAAAAAACGAATCCTCTGGTTTGAGTAGTGCTCTTCAGGGTATGGCGTGCGGGAGGCCTGTTATTTTGTCAGATGCGCCACCAATGCGGGAATTATTTATAGATAATGAGGATTGTTTATTTTATGAACCAGAAAATGATAAAGATTTAGCTAATAAGATGAAAAGTTTACTTGAAAATGAAGCCTTAAGGGAAAAAATAGCTAAGAGTGGGTACAAAAAAACAGTTGAAAATTATACTTGCAAAAATATGGGAAAAAGACTAGAATACATACTCCTAAATGATTAATATTTTATTATGAACATCCTATACATCGGTTCCGGCTTTGTCGGAGCCTGCTCCGCATCAGTCTCAGCCTCCAGTGGTCACAATGTACTGGTCTATGACATTGATGAAAAAAAAATTCAGATGCTTGGGAGTGGGGATCGAGATACAATAGAATCTTGTCTATTTGAAGAAGGCTTATGTGATATTTTGGTACGAAACAAAGAGCGGATCAAATTTACAACTGACTATTCAGATATAGAAAAATTTTTGGATGATTGCGATGCAATATTTATGTGCCTCCCAACACCAGAGATCGGCGAGACTGGGGAGAGTAATTTATCATATTATTTTGATGCTGGAGAAAAATTAGCCGAAGTTTTGGTTAGTAGGAATAATGGCAAGCAGGAAAAATACATAGTTATTGTCAACAAAAGCACCGTGCCGATTGATATGATAGATAAGACAAAAGAAATATTGGATTCTGCAGGAGTAAAAAATTATGGTATAGTTTCCAATCCAGAATTTTTGGTAGAAGGGAAAGCTATTCAGGGATCATTAAAACCAGACCGTGTTGTAATTGGAGCTTGGCAAGAAAAAGATTTTGAGGTGATGCGTCGCGTTTATCAGCGTTTTTATGATGCTCCAGCAGTTGAATATATAGAAGTAAACCCAAAGGAAGCTGCAGCTGGAAAGCTAATGGCAAATTATTATTTATTTGCAAAGCTGGCACTTTGCTTTGATGTGATTGGGAGAACTTGTGAGTCTTTTTCTGATTTAAAATTTGAAAACATTCGTAGAATACTTACAAATGATAATAGAATTGGTAATTGGGGATTTTATAATAGTTTGTTTGCAGGTGGTAGTTGTTTGGTAAAAGATATTAGGTCTCTTTCTCACCAATTGCAGACTGTAGGTGTCACAGCTTCACTTGTTAACGAAATGTATTTAGCAAACAAGCGTCAGTTAGAATTATTTTTATCTCGTGCCGAAAAAGAAGCAAAATTTGATTGGGTCGGTAAAAAAGTTGCCCTGATTGGCACAGCTTTTAAACGAGATACAAATGATATCCGAAATTCTGCCAGTATAGATATTGTAAATTTTTTCAGAGAACAACAGACTTCTGAAATTAGAATTTATGATCCTGCTGCAATGGATAATTTTAAACAGGTTTATCCAGAGTCAGAAAGTATAAAATATTTTAACCATGAATTTGAAGCAGTAAAAGAATCGGATGTTGTTATTATTGCTACTGATTGGCCACAGTTTAGGGGTTTGGCTGACGCCATGATTGGGGAGTTAAAAAATAGACCACTGGTAATGGATGGAAGAAGAATGTTACAACATCGTTATGAAGATTTGCAAAATGCGGGATTTGATATTATTGCGGTGGGGTCACCGTTTATTGAGGGAAGGGTTTTAGGATTGAAAGACTAAAAGATTGTAAGATTGAAAGATTGCGATTTTAAATAATAATCTTCCCCGCCCAAGGCGGGCCAGCCTCGGGCTGGTAATCTTTTAATCTTCTAATCTTATTAATCTAATTATCTAATTATCTAACATTAATACTATGGCAATATATTTAGTAACAGGTGGAGCCGGATTCATCGGTACAAATTTAGTAAAAAAATTACTTGCAGAAGGTCATGAGGTTCGAGTAATTGACAATTATGCGGGTGGAAAAAAAGAGGATCGTTTCCAAGCCGGGGCTGAATATGTTGAAGGTGATATTCGAAATCGTGAGGATTTGGATAAGGTTATGGTAGGGATGGAAGGTGTTTTTCATATGGCTGCCTTGCCTCGCGTCATCTATTCGGTAGAGCATCCGGAAGAAACACATGATGTCAATGTGAATGGAACACTTAATGTTTTGCTTTCTGCTCGGGACAATGGGGTAAAACGAGTAGTATTTTCTTCTTCTTCGTCTGCATCTGGAGATCAGCCTCGTGAGGCCTATCCTCTAAAAGAAGATGGCTTTGAAAAAAAACCATTAGCACCTTACGCATTGCATAAGTTGATCGGTGAACATTATTTTAGATTGTTTGCCGAATTATATAATTTGGAAACAGTGTCCTTGGTTTATTTCAATGTCTATGGACCATATTGTGATCCAAATGGAGCTTATGCATTAGTTATCGGTAAATTTTTGGAGCAGAGAAAAAATGGAGAGCCAATGACAATTCGAGGAGACGGTGAGATGTATCGTGATTATACACACGTAGACGATGTAGTAAATGCAAATATCTTGGCAATGACCAAAGACACTGTTGGCAAGGGAGAATTAATCAATGTAGGTTTTGGCCATCCATATTCTGTAAATGAATTGGCAGATATGATCGGTGGTCCAACGGTCAATGTTGACGCATTACCAGGTGAGATGAAATATACCGAAGCCGACAACACAAAAGCAAAAGAATTACTTGGTTGGGAACCAACGATAAATCTTGAAGATGGTATTAAAGAATTAAAAAAAGAATGGGGGGTAGAATAAGAGCATTGATTTAGACTGATTCGAGTGAGGATTTAGACTGATTCGAGTGAGGATTTAGACTGATTCGAGTGAGGATTTAGACTGATGTGAGTGGATTTATTTATAACAAAAAATAGGCGGAAACGCCTATTTTTGATATAATATAATGAATATAAATGAAAATATATGTTTTGGTTTTTTTTGGCGATTATTGGTTATCTGCTTTTGGCATTAGTTGCTATTCTCGATAAATTCATTCTCACAAAGTCATTAAACAAGCCGGCGGTCTATACTTTTTATTCCACCATTTTTATGTTTGGGGCACTAGTCTTGTGGCCATTTGGAGCAGGGTGGATTTATGGAATTGATTGGTTTTGGGCAATAGTCTCTGGACTCGGTTTTGGTTTTGGTTTGTGGACTTTTTACAAAGCAGTCAAAGAAGGGGAGGCAACGCATATTGTGCCATTTAACGGAGCAGTAATAATGGTTGCTACCTATATTTTTTCTTCTTGGTTTTTGAATGAGAATCTTTCGGGCGTTCAATTGACTGGAGTAGCAATATTGGTTTTTGCATCTATTTTGCTTACTTGGGAAAAAAGTTTAAAGCATCAGGGATTTCACTCGGGTTTTATTTGGGCGATTGCCTCTGGATTATTTTTTGCTATCTCGCATGTGAGTGCCAAATATTTGTATGAGATCTATCCATTTCTTACTGGTTTTATGTGGACGAGAGTAATGACAGGATTTTTGGGATTATTTTTATTAACATTTCCAGCTGTTCGAAAATCATTTATTAGAAGAAAGAAGAAAGCCAAGACTGTTGGTAAGCGTCATGCTCTCTTGATTGTAGTAATAAACAAAATACTTTCAGTTGGTTCTCTTATACTGATCCAGTTTGCAGCAGCTATTGGCAGTGTGACTTTGGTAATGGCTTTGGCTGGCGTTCAATATGTATTGATTTTTATTTTTGTTTATCTGTCTACCAAATTATTTAAAAAGTTTTTTCAGGAATATTTTACTAAGCGGGAGATTGCGGTGCAGTTGGTGGCGTTGGTTTGGTTGCGGTAGGATCAATGATGCTTGTTTTTTAAGAAAATGGAACACAGATTGAACAGATCTAAGTGATTTGCACAGATCTGTGATAATCTGTTTAATCCGTTAAATCCGTGTTCTATTATGAAATTTAAAAAAATTATGCTTATTTTGCTAATTATATTTGCTCTGGTAGCAATTCTTTACGCTTTGCTTTGGCTTTGTAGTATAAGAAAATACCCTGTCGAATACGGAATTTCTTTTAACCAATATCATGCAGAGTCTTTAGGTTTGGATTGGCAAGAGACTTATTTGGCAATGCTTACTGATTTAAAACCAAAGTACGTTCGTATCGCAGCTATGTGGAATGAGGTAGAATCAGTACAGGGTCAATTTGATTTTACCAAAGTTGATTGGATGATGGATAAAGCATCGGAGCATAATACCAAAGTTACTTTGGTTGTAGGTCAGAAAGCGCCTAGGTGGCCTGAGTGTCATGTACCAGAATGGTCAAATGTTTTATCAAAAGATGATTATGATATTGCTTTATTAAATTATGTTTCAGAAGTTGTAAGTAGATACAAGGATAATGATGAGCTTGAATTGTGGCAAGTGGAGAATGAACCGTTTATTAAATTTAGATTTGGGGAGTGTGGTGGTTTTCAAGAAGAATTAACTTATGATGAAATTAATTTGGTTCGGGAACTTGATCCAAATCACAAAATTATCATCACAGATAGTGGGGAATTGAGCACTTGGAGAAAAGCATCCGGTGCTGGTGATTTGTTTGGCACAACTTTGTATCGTGTTATTAGGCGTCCTAGTGGTATGATTCTCAATTATGATTGGCTACCACCAGCCCACTATCGTTTCAAAGCAAAATTTTGGGGAAGATCTTTTAATAATTTTTATATTTCTGAACTTCAGGCCGAACCATGGTTTACAGATTTGGATGTACAAAACACCACTCTTTCGGAACAAGCAAAAACGATGACACCTGACAGATTGGAAAAGAATTTTGACTATGCGAGTAGAGTCGGAGCCTCTCGAGCATATCTATGGGGAGTGGAGTGGTGGTATTGGATGAGGGAGTCTAAACAGCAGGGTGCATTTTGGAATTTAGTTAGAGAAAAGATCACCGATTGAGTTTGAAGCAAAGAGAAATTAGAAATTAGAAACTGG
Source organism: Patescibacteria group bacterium (assembly GCA_018824545.1). Taxonomy (GTDB): domain Bacteria; phylum Patescibacteriota; class Patescibacteriia; order Magasanikbacterales; family UBA922; genus JAHJGG01. Next base: position 7,892 of record JAHJGG010000111.1, read on the forward strand.
AAACAAAAAAACTACCTAATGGTAGTTTTTTTTGGTGCACGCCAAGGGATTCGAACCCCTGACCCCCTCGGTGTAAACGAGGTGCTCTAACCAACTGAGCTAGGCGTGCTGTTTGATTTGGTCTTCAAAAAATTATAATCTTTGCAATAGCGCAAGTAACTCTAACCCCAGCCATAGGCTGGTCAGCCTTTGGCTGAAACTGAGCTAGGCGTGCTGTTTGATTTGGTCTTCAAAAAATTATAATCTTTGCAATAGCGCAAGTAACTCTAACCCCAGCTATAGGCTGGTCAGCCTTTGGCTGAAACTGAGCTAGGCGTGCAATTGGATACACTATACATTATTTTTACATCTATGTCAACTGTCAGAAGATGCACATCTGGAGTAAATAAAAAATTATGATTTAATCAAGATTTTTTTGTAATATATATTTCTGCTATCTGTTATCTGGCAGATGTTACATGATACGTGTTATGTGCTAATTGCTATCTGCTAATTGCTCTCTGTTATCTGATATGTGTTACGTGATACGTGTTACGTGATTCATGTTACATGCTACATGAAAATGTGCTATAATATTCATATATGAAAAAATATAAGGGGCATGAAAAAAAAGTATCTTTGGTTCAACACCAAGGAATTTTTCGTAGACAAATTTCTTTGTGGGAAGGGGTTGCTTTGATTTTGGGCGGTACAGTTGGGGCCGGAGTATTGGGAATACCATTTGCAGTTGCCAAAGTAGGAATAGGGTATGGCCTTATTTACATTTTATCAATTGGACTCCTCATGATGGGTTTAAATTTATTGGTTGGAGAAGTAGCCATTAGAACTGGGCAAAATTTGCAGATAGTTGGTTTTGCATATAAGTATTTGGGAAAGTTTGGCGGAAGAATAATGAGCTGTTTGGTTTATGTGGTGGGTCTGGCAATACTTGTTATTTATATTATTGGAGAAGGGGAGACTTTGTCTGTATTGTTCGGAGGTTCGGCTTTCAAATGGAGTCTAATATTTTGGTTATTAGGAAGTTTTTTGATTTTGGTAGGGATGAGAACAGTCAAAAAAGTAGAATTATTTTTAACGTTAGGAATTTTGACGGTGGTGCTCTTCATAGTACTAATTAGTGTGCCTCATTTGGAATATGATCATTTGAAATATAGTAGTCTGGCGAGTCTATTATTACCCTATGGTGTAATTTTGTTTGCTTTTTCTGGAATGAGTGCTATTCCAGAAGCTTATAGTATCCTAAGTAATCAAAAAATTAATTTTAAAAAGGCAATTATAATTGCAGGAGTCCTGAGTATTATAATTTATTCATTATTTACTTTTATTGTAGTGGGTGTGACGGGTGCGGGAACTAGTGAGATAGCCACGATTGGTTTGGGAGAAAAAGTAGGTGGAATAATATTTTATCTAGGTAATATTTTTGCCATACTTGCTATGGGGACTAGTTTTCTTTTGGGTGGGCTTGCTCTTCGTGATTCACTCCGATGGGATTTGAAAATGAATTATAGTTTGTCTACAAGTATTACCTGTATAGTTCCATTGATTTTGTTTTTATTAGGTGTGAGAAATTTTATTGCAACGATTGATATTGCTGGTGGGGTATTTATGAGTTTGCAGATGATCCTGCTTTTGCTCATCTATTGGAAAGCAAAACAAAAAGGCGAGCTCCAACTTGGTAAGTACAGATTGCATCATACGGTTTTACTAATTGCATTATTATTCTTAGCACTCAGTATCGGGGCGGTGTATAGTGTGGTGAAGATATTTTAGAATTAAGAATGATGAATTAAGAATGATGAATTGTGGAAATAATTTAAAAAAAGAAAAACCAGCTGGGCGTGCCATGCTGGTTTGTTTTTGTGCCCACTAGTGGCGTTTGAAGGTCTGACCAAAGACAACCAGTCCGCCGACAAACGAAAAGGTACTAATTATACCCGGGATGAACTCCCAGTTAACGATCTGTACCGTATCTTCGGGAGTGTGGTCGTTCAAGATCCAGAAGCACAGAGCACTAACCCCAAATAACACTAAACTCAAAAGAACGTTTTGCCAAGCTTTCACTCTAACCTCCTCGTTTCTTCCTTGAATTAAGTACATCAAAATATACCATAGTTTAGCGATTTTGTCAAGCCTAGGGCTTGTTATTTTTGTTTATTTAAGCTAAAATAAGCCCATGAGTATTATGCAAGCCCTAGTTTTGGGCATAATTCAAGGATTTACAGAGTTTCTTCCGATATCCAGTTCAGGACATCTTGTTTTTGTCCCCAGGTTATTTGGGTGGGGGGATCAGGGTTTGTCGTTTGATGTGATGGTGCACCTTGGTACGTTATTGGCGGTGGTGGTATATTTTAGAAGAAAATTGTGGGCGGTGATGAAGGCAATGGTTGGGAAAGAAACAAGAAACAAGAAACAAGAAACAAGTGATTTGCGAAGATTTGGTTGGCTAATATTACTTACAATAATTCCAGCTGGAGTAGTTGGTTTATTATTTAATGATTGGATTGAGATGAGCTTGCGAGCAACGTGGGTGATTGGTGTGGGTCTGATATTTTGGGGTATTTTGCTCGGTATTGCTGACTATTATTCTAAAAAGACTGTAGTCCATAGTCAAAAGTCCGTAGACCAACTGAATTGGAAGAGTGCACTTTTTATTGGTTGCGCACAGGCTATTGCATTAATTCCAGGAACGAGTCGTTCAGGAATTACCATGACAGCAGGATTATTTTCTAAATTAGATAAAAAAAGTGCAGCTGAGTTTTCTTTTCTCATGAGTGTTCCGATTATTGCTATGGCTGGAGGGTTGAAGGTGATTGATCTTGTCCAGACTGGACTAGGGGATATAAGTTTGTTAGTTTTAAGTGCAGGATTTATAGCGTCAGCTTTCAGTGGTTTTATTGCTATCTGGGGACTTATGAAGATTATTCAGAAGTGGAGTTTTATGCCGTTTGTGGTTTATCGGGTGGTTGTGGGTATTGCAATACTCGTTTGGTTGGTCTGAATTATGTAGTAAAATCAAGAGGTTTGTACATATTGTCATCCTGAGCGTAGCGAAGGATCTTTCAGAGCCTATGCTTGTGGAATTTAATAAGATGAAGCGAGATTTTGAAAACTTTATTCATCAGTCAGTGGCATCTCATTCACTATTTTAAATCAATAGTCGTCAGCTTTGAAAGATCCCTCCAGTCTTCATCCCGATGCGAATCGGAATTTCGCCTGGCAAGCTTTAATAATTTAAATTAACAAGACCGAGTTTATTTGGCGTAGCTGTGCGAAGCCGGACTCGGGATGACAAAAAACTATGACCGAAAAACAATTATTTAAAAAAATATATGAAGTATCAAAGGCGCTCGATAGAGAGGTCTGTGTTGTTGGTGGCTATGTTCGGGATGAGCTGTTGGGATTAAACAAAAAGAAAGAGATCAAAAAAGAAGTTAGTCGTGTTCAGGCGGCTATTGAAAAAGATATTATTGAGGGTGGAGAGGATTTGAAAATAGAAGAATATAGAAAAAAAAGAGATATTGATTTTGTTGTTCTTGGTTTTGGAATTGAATTTGCAAGAGAATTTGACGAAAAGATGAAACAATCTGGAAGTCTAGTAGAATTTGCAGATTTTGATACTGCAAGGTATGTGATGGAAGATTTTGAAATTGAATTTGCTGGAGCCAGAACAGAAAAATACAATAATAAATCACGCAAACCAGAAGTAAGTCCTGCTACATTAGCAGAGGACCTGTCTCGCCGTGATTTTACTGTGAATGCAATGGCCAGGAAGGTTCTTTCAACTAAGCTGGGAGAAATTATAGATCCATACGGTGGGCAAAAGGATCTAAAAAATAAAATACTAAAAACTCCTCTTGATCCAGATGAGACATTTTCCGAAGATCCTTTGCGCATGATGAGGGC
>JAHJGG010000009.1 GCA_018824545.1 Patescibacteria group bacterium
GGAAATTGCAAACACTTGTGTGGATGCTTATCCTGCACCAAGTTCAGCACCTTATGGTGTAAACTACAGACCTGGCTCTAGACTTGTTAAGGTTCAAATTTCAAATTCAGTTTATGCTGTTGGACCAAACAATTCCAAACTTATGATTGATAGCCCGGAAGTAGCTACAGCTCTATACGGTGCCAATTGGGCCACTCTTGTCAGAGATATCTCTGATGCTTACTGGCCAAATATCGTTACTACTGGCGCTACTATCTCTACCAATGTTCCTCATGATGGAATGCTTCTCCAGACAGCGAGTAGCAATGACGTTTTTCATGTAGTAGATGGTATGAAATATTTGGTAGTTGGTGATGTACTAGACACAAGCGAAGTTCGCACAGTAGCTACTGCTGTATTTGATGCAGTAGAGACTGGTACTGGTACTGTTACTGCTGCTAGTGTAGTAGAAGATGCTACACAGTTGGGTGGTATGCCTAGTGTTCCTGGTGATGACACACCAGCTGTTGGTGGTGACGTTACTGTTTCACTCGCTGCTTCTACACCTGCTTCAGGTTATGTAGCAAAAGGTGGTTACAATGTTACCTTTGCTAAGTTTACCTTTACTGCAACTGGCGGGGCTGCACGTGTCGATAAAGTAGTTATCCAACGTGATGGTCTTGGGGCTGATGCTGATATTTCAGCCATCCGTCTTTATGATGGATCAACCCAAGTTGGTTCAGACCAAGCATTGAATACTGTAACTCACCTAGCAACTTTCAATAATTTGAATTGGGATCTAGCTGCAGGTGAAAGCAGAACTTTGACTGTTAAAGCTGATACTGCCTCTGGTGCTACAGGTACTTATGACTATTTGAAAGTTACAAGTGCTGAGCTCGAGGGTACTGGTACTATCACAGGATATCCAGTACAAGGTAGTAATATGCAGTATCACAGCGTGTCTGTTGGTGGACTTGACGTGGATGTAAATACCACTCCAGCTGCAAAAACTATTATTTCTGGAGCCACAGAACAAGAATTGGTTAGCTTCAACTTTGCTGCTAGTTCTACTGAAGGCGCCTATCTAGAATCATTCATGTTGACCAACAATGGTACTATTACTGATGATAACCTTTGCAACTTTGTTGTTAAGGACGGTGCCACAGTTGTTGGTGGATATAGTGGTTGTCTATCAGGTGGCACTGCCACATTGACAATGGATGGCGACAGTGGTTTCTTTGTTAAACTAAGCACATCAAAGAATCTAAGTGTATTTGCTGATGTTGGAGCAGGTATTACCGTTACAACTAGATCTATCATATTGTCTATTGCTGAAGCTAAAGATGTGACTGCAACGGGTGACCTTGCAAAAACTCAGTACGTAGTTACTAGTGGTGATTGGACAACATTTACTGCTGAAACCGGAGCTACACACACAGTTGATCAAGGTACTTTGACAGTTGCTATTAATACTGCTACTAACCCAACAGCAATAAATTTTGTAAATGGCGTTGCCCATAACAAGATTGCTGCTTATAGGTTTACAGCTGGCTCCACTGAAGGAATGAAAGTTACCAGACTTCGACTTACTGCCTCATCAGGTATTGATTCAACTGATTGGTCAAACTATCAGTTGTATACCTATGATGCAGATACAGATGTCGAGACTTCTATTGGTAGCGCACAAAGTCTGAGTGGGTCTAGTATTACCTTTGAAGATACATCTGACGGGTTGTTTGATGTAGAAGCAGGTAAGTACGTAGTCGTACATGTTTATACAGATGTAAACACTGCTGCCAGCTATACTGACAACAGTGGTTCTGTATATATTGGTTCAACCAATACTAACTTGATTGTTAAGGCAAAGGGTATGAGTTCAGGTGATTACATTGCGGCTGGTGACGTTACACTATCAAGTGTAGCTGCTGCTAACGCAGTTGTCTTTGGTATTGACACAACTGGAACATTAACATTGGCTGCTGCCAATGACACACCTGCTGCAACTTCAATTGCTAAAGGTGTAACTAACTTTGATTTTGCACATTTCAAACTTACTGCAACAGGTGAAGATATCACTGTAAGCCAACTTATTGTTGGTGCTTACAATGGATCTGGAACTGGTAGTTCAGCTAGTGGTACCAATGATTACGTAAATGTAAAACTTTGGGATATTACTGATGCTGCTAATCCAGTACAGCTTGGTTCTACCGTTGCTGGTGGTTCTTCAGCTTCTTCATCTTTCAGTTTTAGCTTGACTGTTCCAAAAGATGAGTCACGTTATTTGAAAGTGACGGCTGACGTACCAACTAACAGTGATGCTGGTTACTTACATTTCCGTGTTGGAGACGCTAGTGCAATTACCTCTACTGGTATTGCTTCTGGTACTGAACTTACTGAGACAGTTAGTTCACCAAACGGTAAGGTAATGACCGTGTCTACTCCAACTGTTAGTGTATCTTGGGCCAGTGGTGTGACCAATAACATGGTTGCAAACGCATCTGACCAGACACTCGGCACCTTGCAGTTGACCGCAGGTCAATATGAGGATATCAAAATCAACAGTATTAAAATTCTTGTTGATGATGCTACCCCTGTAGCTGCAGGAAGTAGTGCTGACACCGATCTTACTGGTTTTCATCTAGTGGGTACTGATGGAACTCAATATGGTGTTACAAAGAATTTGACTGGTGGTACACCTGACTACGCACAGTTCTCAGGTATTACTAACCTAACTGTAACTAAAGGAACTACAAAGATCTTGTATATCGTAGCCAATGTGGCTGGTACTAGCGGTACCTACTATGTAGGTACTACTGCTATTACTGATATAGTTGGTACAGGATTAGTTTCTGGTACTGCTGCTACAATCAGCGGAACTGGTACTGGTAGGGCTAATGCCATCAATTCTGTGGCCACTCTTACTCTTGCTCTTGACGCTGCAAATCCTGTTACTTCTTTGAAGGCAGTTGGTGCAGCAGGTTCTGGTACAGAAGAAGAGTTCTTGAGATTGGCAATTGATGCACAGTACGAAGATGTCGATGTTACTAAGATTATTTTCCGCGCAGTTGGTGGAAATTCGAGCGACGTGGTACAGCAAGCATTTACTGACAATGGTATCAAACTCTACCATAAAGTTGGAACAGCTTCTGAAACCTTAGTCGGAAGTGGTACATTGGTATCATCTACTGTTGATGGTATATCAACTTACTACTCAGTAACATTCAACGTAAATCAGGGTGATTTGCGAATTGGCAAGTCAACAGACGATGTGTTGATTGTTAAAGGTTTGTTACGTGGTACAGACTCTGGTTTAACAACAGCGGTAAGCCCTCTATTTAGTATTGGAAACGGTACTAATGCTGACGATAGTTTGTATATTGAGGCACGCGGTGTTCAATCTGGTACTGCTCTTGATGACGCCCAGTTTAACTCTACAAATGGTGTTAACCTGTCCGGTAATCAACTGAAGGTATATAAGTCTTACCCAACATTCACCTACGTAAATCCTGGTACTACCCTTGTAAGTGGTGTAGAAAATGATATCTACTCATTCAAGGCACGTGCCAATGGTGGCGATGTTGCATTGAAGCAATTAGAATTCACAATTGACATTGTTGACAATGTGGGTACTATTGATAATTCAATAGCAGTACACACATTCAAGCTTTATCGTGGTGATACAAACTTAACAGATAATGTTAAGATCCAAGCTGCTTCTAGTACTGCAGGCGAAGCTTCGCTAGAAGGTGCTACAAGCCAGTTTAGTAATGCTACTGGTACAGGTAAATTGTTCTACATCACATGGACTGGAACCAACGAAGAGTTGATTCCTACTGGTGCTGAATATACTTATACCATCAAGGCTACAACAGCTGGATTCAATACTGACGCGGACAATGATTACATCCGTGTTCGTATGAATAACTCTGAAGCCACTACTGAGATAGTTTTGGCTAGTGAGCCTTTGTTCTATCTATCACCATGGGGTTCTTCTACTGGAGAATTAGACATCCTAACATTGGATGACTATACTTTGGATGGTACAAAACAGGCGACGACTTCTATTATATGGTCTGATAGAAGTTCTGCTAGCACTACACACAGTGCAGCTACCGGAACTATGGTCGGTGTCTTGGGTGGCACAGCCAGTAGTTCAGGTGATTGGTACAATGGTTACTACGTGAAGGATGTCCCAACTAATTACTCAATGTTGGTACGCTAAACTAGTAATTTGAAGTAGTTTGATAATTTTACTTAAAAATTATCCAATCCCACCCCTATATAGGGGTGGGATTGTTTTTTTTTGGATTACTGGTATACTTGACAAATAAAATAATTTTTTTAAATTATGTTAAGCACACACAAACTAAAGCAAATTATTCAGGTACTTATATATGTAAGTTTGGCAACCCCTCTCATATTTTTGCCACAGTTTTTTATGTTTCCGTTCATTGTGCCAAAGGCATTATTTTTTAGATCAGTAATGGTTTTGGCTGGAACTCTAACAGCGGTTCTTTATTTGTATATGAGAAGGACAAGAAAAGAACGTATTATATCATGGACGCCACTAAGTATATTTGTTGCCTTTTATGCTGGGAGTTTAGTAATTTCCACCATATTTGCTTTGGATACGCATTTTGCTTTATGGAACAATCACGAGCGGATGCTCGGTGTTTTTACCATACTTCATTATGTTGTTTTGTTTTATGTCGGTCGTTATGTGTTTACAGATTGGAAGTCGTGGCGTAATTTGTTAGCACTTTTTTTGGGTATAGGTATGTTGACAGTAGTGGTCAGTATTATTCAGCGATTTGTTGATCCTGAATTTTTTTATAACCGTGGAGCAAAAGAGGTAATTTCTACACTTGGTAATCCTATATATTTTGCAGGTTTTAGTTTGTTTATGGTTTTTTTTGGTGGTTTATTCATGACACATGAAAAGAGTTGGTTGCGCTGGTACGGGCTTGGTGTTTTTGTGTTTGGTTTTGTTGGCGTGGGAATAAGTAACACTAGAGGAACCATTCTTGGATTGATGGTAGCTTTGGTATTAGTTGGGTTATTATATTTTATTTTTTATTGGAAGAATCGTCGATTGAGGAATATTATCATTGGATTATTTATTATATTATTTGTTTTAATAAGTTTTGCTTTTGTATTTAGAAATATTACAGCAGTACGTAAATTGCCAATTGTTGGCGATATTGTTACGGTTTCTCCTTTTGAACATACTGCAAAGACGCGCTTGATGGCGTGGGATATTGCTTGGCAGGCATGGAAAGATCGCCCCGTGTTTGGTTGGGGCCCTAATAATTATTATTTTGCATTCAACACTTATTTTAATCCCGATTTTTTAGAATTTGGTTATCAGGAAACTTGGTTTGATAATGCCCATAGCGTGTTTATGAATACACTGGCCACACAGGGGCTTTTTGGATTTTTGATATATATATGTTTATTTTGTTCAGCACTATGGAGTCTGTATCGATCATATTGTAAAGATAATGAGTATAAGCATATTGTCATATGGACTACAGGTTTTTTGATCGGACATATGATTCACAATATTTTTGTTTTTGAAAATCTTACCTCCTATTTATATTTTTTCCTAGTACTTGGGTTTATCGATGTTACATATCTTCATAAAACTAACAAAATTTTACCCGAATATAATGTCCAAAAAAATAATATATTATTGCCATGGGTAATGGTCGCGACTATTTTTGGAATAGGGGTAGTTTTTTTGACCAATGTAAATGTGGCTGTGGCAAATTATAATAATTTTCACATGAGGGGCTTACTGATTGTTGCTGGTAAAGTTGATGAATCAATAGATCGCCTAAATAAAGCAATCAGTTGGTACAGTCCTCACCAAGGAGAAATTGATTGGGATTTTGCTGCTGGTGTATTAGACACTATGCCTAGAATATATTATTCCAGCCCGGTCACAGCTAGAAAAGCATATGATTTGGCAGTAGAAAGAATGCAAATATATATTAATTTACATCCAAAAGATGTGAGGGCTAGGCTTGTGTATTCAGATTTGTTGCGTGGAGGGGTCGTTTTGTTTGATTTGTCTTTGGGGAGTGAGATAGAGGAACAGCTGAAGGTGGCAGAAGATCTGTCACCCAACCGCCAGGAGATTGAGCTTGCTAGAATAACTTATTTTATTGGTACAGAACAAAATGATAAAGCAATAGAAAAAGCAGAAGAAATTATTGCAAGTAATCCAGAAAGAGAGGACGGATATATTGCCCTTGGCCAAGTATATTATTTTTTGCAGGAGTATTATAAAATTCCACAAATACTTGATAGTGCAATTATGGCTGGAGTTAGATTTTCTACTGTTGATCGCCAGTTTTTTGCTGCACAAGCATATGAAAGAGAAGGTCGTTTTCAAGATGCATTGTATTGGTATAACCAAGCATTTTTGTTCAGCAGGAGAGAAGATATCGCTGTCAAACGTGATGAATTGTCTAATTTAACCAAAAAAGATGTACCCCAAAGTTTGGAAGAATTTTTTGAGTTTGATCGTGAGGAAGTTGTCACGACCACAGAAGAGTAATCGGCAGGTTTATTTTTCTTGTCGAAGTCAATTTAATGTAGTCTAAAGATAAGTTTAATATGCAAAAAAAATTAGAAATACTAATCAAAATATTGATCGGAGCAAGTTTTTTTGTTCCTTTGGTGGTAATTCCGAATAGTTATATTTTCCCATTTATTGTGCCCAAGATAATTTTATTTAGAAGTTTGGTTTTGTTATTATTGGCAGCATATTTAGTCTTATTGTCTAGTGATTGGCATCGTTATAAGATACGGTTGAATTTGGTCAATATTACTGTTGGATTATTTTTTCTTAGTTTTGCTATCTCAACTTTCGTTGGTGTCGATTGGTACAGAAGTTTTTGGGATAATCATGAACGTATGCTTGGTCTTTTTACTTTTTTTCACTATGTAGTTTATTTTTATATTTTAACTTCAGTAATAAAAAAAGAAAAAGATTGGAAATGGTTGTTGCGTTTATTTTTATTAGCAGGTAGCTTGGTAATGTTAGTCGCTGTTTGGCAGAGATTTGTAAATCCAGAAGCTTTTCTCAATCAAGGTGCTAAACGAGTTTCAGCTACACTAGGTAATGCAATTTATCTTAGTGGATATGGTTTGTTTTTATTTTTCATTGGTTATTTTTTAGTAGCTAAAGAAACCATTAAATTAAAAAGTTTTTGGTTTTGGTACGCGGTTGCGGGTGCAACTTTGGGTTTTTTAGGAATCTTTCTTGGTGGTACGCGAGGCACACTCCTGGGTTTATTGGTTGCTTTTGGTATTTTATTTATTTGTTATATTGCCACTCTTAAAGAGCATAAAAGAGCGCGTCAGATTTTGATTTTTCTTATATTAATTGGTGTCGTTATTTCCGGTACATTATTTATTTTTCGCAAAACTGAATTTGTTAGAAACATTCCGGCTGTGGGCGGGCTCTTAAATGTATCATTGTCGAGTGGTACTGCAAATACTCGCTTTATGGCCTGGGGAATTGCAGTTGACGCTTGGTATGAGAAGCCAGTCTTTGGTTGGGGGCCTAATAATTATTATTATTCTTTTAATAAATATTATAGGCCTGAATTTTTGGAGCATGGTTGGGGTGAAACATGGTTTGATAATGCTCATAATATTGTTATGAATACTTTGGCTGTTCAAGGGACTTTTGGTATATTGGCATATTTTGGACTATTTGGCGTGACTATTTTCGTGCTTTGGCGAGGTTATCAAAAACGAGAAGTTGATATTCATTTGGCTACTGTGGGGACAGCTTTTTTGGTCGGTCATTTTGTCCATAATATTTTTGTATTTGAAAATCCAACCTCTTACTTATATTTTTTCTTTTTCTTAGCCTTCATTAATAGCCGTGTGAACAAAGCGGAGGCAGGAGAAGAGAATTCACGGATTTCTTTTGGTTTGATTATAAGTACTTTGTTGGTTATATCATTATTTATCTTCTCAACCAATATTAATCCAGCACGTGCTAATAGGGCAACATTGAACGTAATAAAGGGATTAAATCAGGGGGCCTCAGGCGTTGAATATTACAGCATTGCAGCTTCTATTCCTAGTCCACATATTGATGATATTCGTAATGATTTTGCTCGATATGTGAGTCAATTATTGCCAAAATATTTGGAGATTGAAAAAGTAAAAGAAGCTAATGAATTATTTGATTTGGCGTATTCGGAATTAAAAAAGAACCGTGATTTGCATCCATTAGATATTCGCGTGCATTTACAACAATCGCAGTTAGCTCAGTTTGGCTGGCAATTGAAAGAAGACCCAAATTTTATTTTCGAGGCTGAGGCTACTTTAGAAGATGCCCTGTCTAAGTCACCGCGTCGTCAACAAGTAATTTATTCATTGGCGGGCTTGAAGATGCAGTTAAACAAATCAGAAGAAGCAGAAAAATTATTGAAAGCTAGTATAGAAGATGATCCTATTATTTCTGAGGGTTGGATAAGGTTGGCAGCACTTTATAGGGATATAGGGAATCAGGCTATGGCAGTAGAATTGTTGACCGAGGCGAGAAGACAAAACATAGTGTTTACTGAAAAAGATGAGAGTTTTGTTAAATTAATTTTGGAAGAAATTGAGGAATAATATATGTCAGTTTTAGTATCAGTATTAATATCAGTATATAATGGTGAAAAGTATATTAAACAGGCAGTCGAAAGTATTTTGAATCAGACCGAGGAAGACTGGGAGATGGTTATTATTAATGATGCGTCGACTGATAAGAGTCCAGAGATTATTTTGGAATTAGCAAATCATGAGCCGAGGATCAAATTTATAACTAATGAAAAAAATCTTGGGCTTACAAAATCATTAAATCGTGGTTTAAAAGAGTGTGAGGGGGAGTATATTGCACGATTAGATGCTGATGATGTTTCAAATAGAGAACGGTTGAAGATTCAGATGGATTTTATGGAAAATAACAAGGAGGTTGCCTTATGTGGTAGTCAGGGAATGTATATTTCAGAAGATGGAAAAAAACTTGGAGAAAAAAATTTACCTACTCATTATAAAGATATAAAAGATAAATTATTATTTAATAATCAGTTTATTCATAGTAGTTTGTTTTTGCGCAGAGCTGTTATTGATAAGGTTGGTTTTTACAACGAATCATTCAAAACCAGCCAGGATTATGAATTGGTTTTGAGACTAGCCAAGAATTATCCAGTAGTCAACCTGACTGAACGCTTGGTTAGTTGGCGAGTTCACCCTGGTTCAATTTCATGGATTTCAAAAAAACAAGAATGGGATGCAATTCGAGCTAGGTGGTTGGGGATTACTAAATATAACTATCCCAAATTAAAAGGGTTATTTAATATTTTTTTAAGGTTGGGTTGGTTTATTTTTCCACAAACCTTAAAAAGAAGACATTATTCTTAATAAATTAAATTTATGAAAAAAAATAATATTTTGATAGCTGGAGTGATTTTGTTGGTCGTAGTGGTTGGTATAATTTTTTATATCATTAATTTACCAAAGTATGGAAAGCGTGATTTATTAACTAGAGAAGTGCTCATATTAGAGAATTGGATAGTAGAGTCAAATGGTGAATATAATAGTATTAATTTATCTGCGGAGGGAACTTTTGAAGTATATGACTATCCAAATCTATTGGATTCCGGAGAATGGATTTTTGAGGAAAATATGATGAAGTTAGATTTTAACAGTGAGGTGCCGGATAGAATTTATAGTGATTTTTATTTCTACAAAGATGGCGCTCTTTATTCAACTACTGATGGTAATATGGAGCGCTGGATAATAATGGAAGAGTCTGAATATTTTGTTGAATAATTTTATTTATGTCGGATAGAATTAGTTTTGTAATCCCAACTATTGGTAGAAATGAGGAGCTAGAGAGGTTGCTACAGTCTTTTTTGGGACAAACTAGGAAGCCAGATGAGATAATTGTCGTTAATCAGAGTGATAAATTTTATGAATCAAAAACAATAGAACAATGGGACAATGGGACAATTAAAAATTATAGAGTTGATTTCAAATCCCTAACAATGGCACGAAACTATGGAATAAAAAGTTCGGTTGGTGATATTATTTGTTTTTTGGATGATGATATTGTTTTGGATGAACATTATGTAGAAAATATTTCTATTTTTTTTGAAAAACACCCCGAGGCTTTGGGAGCGCAAGGTTTAATTACTAATTTTGAATCAGGTCATGCCAAGAAAGTTGGTGGCAATAAATTCGTTTATAAATTATACAATATTTTTGCCAAAATATTTTTATTAAATAATTCTAGTAGTAAAAATAAATTATTGCTTTCCGGACGCAATCAATACGCCAGTAGAGTTGATAAAGTTATTAATTGTGAATGGTTGAGTGGGATAGGAAATTATAGAAGAAAGGTTTTTGATGAATTTAAGTTTGATGAGAATTTAAAGGGTTATGCACTGGGTGAAGACAAATTATTTTCATATCCAATTTTTGAGAGCTATCCCAATAGTTTATTTATTGATCCAAAAATAAAATGTGAGCACCATCATGCAGATAGTGGTCGACCAAAAGATAAAGAGTGGGTTGAGATGAAGATTAATTACACTTATTATTTATGGAATAAGTTGTTAAGAAAACGAGGATTTTGGGCTTATTTTAGCTACTTTTGGGCTAATCTAGGGGATTTGATTATTGTGTTTTTTTCAGTCATTTTGAGACAAAATAGTTTCAAATTTTGGTGGTGGCATTTTCTGGGTTATCTAAGTTTTACTAAGTTTTCTAAGTTACCTAAGTAAAGATTTTATGATAGAGACTAATGAAAATTTGGAAGGCAAAAAATGGTCTACCCGAGGAGGATCTGCCTTTGCTGGAAAGAATTTACATATTGGTTTATTATTTTCTTATGGTCTGTCTCTTGAAAAATGGGATGAAGCCGGTCTTTTGGCTAGAGATACGCAATTATATACTGAACTTATGGTGCAGGGGGCGAAAATTTCTTTTATAACCTATGGTGACAAGTCAGAGCAAAACATAGGAAATAAATTAGGCTTATCGGTTATAAGTAATACAAAGAAGCTGTATAAACCTTTTTATTATCTTTTTCTCAACATAATAAAGTATAGAGAATTAAAGAAAGTAGACATAATCAAATCACATCAATTTATAGGGGTATGGCCTGCAGTTGTCATGAAAATTTTTTTTGGAAAAATATATATTGCCCGTGGCGGGTATATTCCTAGTTTTTTTGCAAAAAATAGTAATAAAAAAAGTATTAGATCCTATGTAAAATATATATTTGCAGTTGTAGATGAATATATGGCTTGCAAATTTGCCGATGTGGTTGTCGTTCCAAGTCAGGAAGAGATTGATTATTTAAAAAAAAAATACAACCTTAAAGATAAAAAAGCGAAGATTAATACAAATTGGATAGATACAGATTTATTTAAACCAGATTTGAATATTAAGAAAAAATCAAATAGTGTTATCTTTGTAGGTAGATTTGAAGAACAAAAAAATCCATTAATATTTTTGAAAAGTATAAAAGAC
>JAHJGG010000002.1 GCA_018824545.1 Patescibacteria group bacterium
CTTTAGTCCGTATATTCACACCAGCTAATAGGATCTAAAGATCCTTAACCCCGACTAAAGTCGGGTAGATTAACAATTTTAGCTTATACCTTTTAGACTATAGGTTACATATCAAACATTCCATATAAACTTCTCGCTATCTTCATCAAAATAATAAAGTTCCCTAATCCTCTCATCCCCATACTCTTCAGCTAATGAATCAAGCATAGCCATCACTCCTTCAATATTTTCTATCTCGCCTTCTGTGTTGGGTTTGAATCTAGTTTCTACTAGTTTTTTGATTTCCGCGGGAGTGGGTTTGTTTTTTTCTTTAGGTTTCTCTATTGGTTTTTCTTTTGGTACTGATTTTGAAATTGAGATTGGTGTTGGAATAGACTCAACAGGAGTCGCTAATTCTATTTCACCAGATGCAAATTTTTCCAAAAACTCTGCTTTTTCTGGATTTTCAAAAATCTTTACCACATAACCAATACCATCTGATTCCACTCCCATAAAAAAATGGATCAGATCATAAAACCTACCAACCATCTCGTCATGATTTTCCGAAAAAATCATTTTAATTTCTTCTTTGTCTGAAGGGAAAAATAAACGGCCCAATTTTGCCTGCATTTCTGCTACTTGCAAAGAATCGTTTCCTTGTCGATCGATTACAATAATTTCTTTAATTATATCCCGCAACATGACTGAAACACCTTTTTCCTCTCCCAACACTTGCTGAGACTCGAACAAATTTTTCTTGATCTGGGCATAAAAAATCACTAGTTCTTTTTCTTCTGGAAATTTGAAAGTAAAATACCACATCAATTCTGACCAAACATCAAAATCAAGCATTATAGCCATTGGCAGCTGGCGCGGAATTGCCATACTAGTAATAAATTCATGTTCTCGAGTCATCAGATATTGCCAAGACAATTTGGTATACCAACGAAAATATGAATACCAAAATTTCCGATCATCAGCTATTAGTGCTTGACTAAAATACTCATGCATTTCTGCCCAAGCCTGTTCTTTTCCTTTTTCACCCAAAGACAAACTAGAAAATTCTAGTTCTTTTTTTTGTATTTCTTCAATTGTTAAATTTTGTGGTACAAAAGACATATTATGTTATAGGGGTAACTACTCCACCTGCGCCTGTGAGATGAAGAGTGCCGGCACCAAAAGTATCAACTAAATTAGTTCTTTTCATCAATGCCATAATTCCTTGTGTATCTTTTGCTTTCTTCATCATCTCATCCAACAAATTTTGGACTTCATGAAAGTGCATATTTTCAAAGGCCTCATTAAACGTATCAATATTTTGCATATCGACAGATGCTGTAACGTTTGAGCTAACTCCACCCCACATTGCAGCTGTTCTTTTAACGGCTTCATCACTTGTTATCACATGCTTGGTCTCTCCGCCAACTTCCACCTGATCAAGACTTCCTTCAAAACCTTCCATCCTACCGTATTTTGCTTGTGACAAAGCATAACCTCGTTTGCCATCTGACCATTTCTTTCTCTCAAGGCCATCAGGCGATGCATCAGTTGGATCAACTGCCACAAATTTAGATCTCGGTATATTATTTGAACCGACTTCAATTTCTTCTCTAAAGAGACCAGCTTTGCTGACTGCACCATCAACTGATGATTTGGCCAAGCCGTCGGTAAATGACCTCATAAATGCGGTATATCCATCTCCCATAATATTTTCCATTTCTCCTAATGCTGTTTGTATATCACCAGGGTCGGCATCAACCTTTCTTTGTAAAATAGCAGACAATTCTTTTGCTTGCTGACCCACTACATCACCTGCTTCAATAGGAGCCAATCCCATATCTGCTGTTGCAATATTTACCCCATTTACACTAAACACAGCTCCGCGTGAACCACAAAATGCCATAGTATTGGCCATATCTCTTTGAAGCTTTTTCTTTTTCTCGGGATCTGTTTCAGCTCGAATTTGATCCTTACGTATACCTATATTTGCAAGAGTTCTGTCAATATTTGAACTACCGGCGACTTCCAAATCTTCTTTGTAGTGTTTTGCCTCTACATCTTCTACATATCTTGGTAACTGTCCATCAGCAATCAACAATTTATCTCTATTTCTTGCAGTATCCATCTCAGATTTTCTGTTTAGAATGCGCTCATCCTCTTGTCTCTTTGCTGCAGTCTTTGAAACAATTTTTTGTTTTTCTTGGAAGCTCTTATCTTTACCTGACAATTCAACTTGTTTCGCTGCCAACTTACCAGATTTTTTCTCTTCACTCAACTTTGTCTCAATATTAAGTCTAGCGGTGGAATCCTGCTTTATCTTACCTGAAATACTACCGCTTGTACTATACCCTCTTTCTACTCTTTCTTTTTCCTGCTCTGCTATTTTACCCCAATCCTTGGCTCTCTTATCTTTTCTTCCTCCGGTCTCAGTCAACATTGCTCCTACTTTTCCAGCTGTTCTCAATCCTGCCAATGCAGCTAATCTAGCCACTTTCTTTCCCCTGGTTGTAGGCTTCCAACCACTTACACCAGAAGTAATCATACCTGTTCCTCTTTCCATTTTTTTGGCTCTTTCATTACGTGCCAAATCGCCAATAACAGGCATTCTAGTCTTGGCTAATCTACCCAACCCCTTTGCCGTTGCACCAACCCTCTGACCTCTCTTCTTCCAAGCATCTCCACCAACCATCGGCATCTTTCTAGCTATAAACCCAGTTGCCTTCTTCCCCAAATCAACCCCCTTAGTAGCCATGCCTGCCCCTGCTGCACCGGACTCAGAAGCTACCTTGGCACCGACTAACAAAAACGCTACTGCAATCAAAATAGTAGACATACTCTCCCATGTGGATGCAGCATTCAAAGTAACTGATGTGCTATCTGAAACAAGATCAAAATTTGGTGGAGCATCTGATGCCTCTTCTGGTAATTGATTTCC
>JAHJGG010000010.1 GCA_018824545.1 Patescibacteria group bacterium
AAGATAATATCTTCTGGTACTTCTGGTTTAGCCTTAAAAAACAAAAAATAAAGGGAAATCAGTACAATGACCAAACCTACTATGATACTGGTAAAAATAATTATTTTTTGTCGGCGTGTTAGCATACTTTTTTATTTCATTATTTTATTAATATTGTACATTTGTGACAATCCATTTATATCATGTATCATATATCATCGTTACAGGTTATAGGTTATAGGTTATAGGTTATAGGTGAAATGTAAAATGTAAAAGGTTACACCCCCTCTCCCTCACTCACCTGTTCTTCATATTCTTTTTTGGCTTTTTCAATTTCAAGTAGCTGTCGTGGATCGCTTGTAATTAACTGGTCTTCGGTATAAGAGGCCACTACTTTGATAGCAGCATGCTTTAGTCCTGCAAAAAAAATCCCCTCTCCCAATGCACTCTCAAGTAACAAATATTTTTCACCTTCTGTCAGCAAAAATGTTTTTTGGATCAAATCAATTGCTGCTGGAGACTGCCTAAGCAAAAGTTGCAAAGCCGAATTGGTAATTATTCCCTTGCCATATGGAGAACTCAAAAAGTCATTTACATCCTGAGTAATAGTTGTGACCCCAAGATAATATTTGCGACAACGTTTGATAAGAGAAAAAATAAACTTGGCACTATCTTCTTGTTGCATGAGCCACCAAGCCTCGTCAATAATAAGGAGACGTTTTTTGCGTTCGCTACGAACAATATTCCAAATGTAATTGATAATAGTGTAGATAGCGATAGGTCTAAGCTCATCTTCCAAATCTCGCACACTAAATACTACCAACTGATTGGTTACATTAACATTGGTAGAAGCGTTGAGTAGCCCGGAAAAAGTTCCGTCTGTATATTTTCGAAGTTTGAGTACCAATGTTTCTGCTCCTTCCATTCCTTCCAAAATTTCCAAAAAATCTTGCATGATGGGAGGATCCACAGTAGCCAGATCAGAATTGGCTGTAATATCTTTTTTTGCAAAAGTTTCAATAAGAGCTCTGTCAACAATTGAATCCTCTTGAGCAGAAAGAGAATTGAACATGATGCGTACCAGACCCTTGAGTGTGATTACAGCGCTCCTGATTACATCTTCAGTAGAAACTTGCTGACCAACCGGACGAGGCAAATCAAATGGATTTACCTTACTTTCAGAAGCCAAAGAAATATTGATATAAGTACCACCAACTGCCTCAGACAAATGGCTGTATTCCATCTCTGGATCGATAATAATGACATCAGTACCTAACATAAGACTGCGCAATACCTCCAATTTTACTGCATAGGACTTTCCAGCACCAGAAGATGCAAACACTACCATGTTGGCATTTTGAAGACTAAACCTATCAAACAAAATCAAACTATTGTTGTGACGATTGATACCATACAGAATACCATTGTCACTAGTCAGCTCAGACGAGATAAAAGGAAATGAAGATGCAATTGGTGAAGAATTCATGTTGAAGGAAATTGATAAATCGTCCGTACCAATTGGGAGCGTGGAAGTGAATCCCTGCTCTGCCTGATACAAAACATGTTTGGTATAAATAAGTTTGGAACCAAACATGTTTTCAATATCCTCTGTCATCTGATCCAATTGTTCCTTATCTTTTCCATATATTGTGACATAAAAAGCAAATTGAAAAAAATGTTCAATGCCCTGGGTAATATCATCGCGCAATTGTTCTATATCCCGAAGTGCAGTTTCTCTCAAAGGATCTCTTGGTGCTCCCTTTTCTGCATCAGACGATAGCTGAGCTTCTAGAGCACCTACTTTTTTCTTTAATTGTTTCAAAATAATGTGAGACGCAACTGGATAAAAAAACATGCTAATGTCCATGGTAACATTTAGGTTCAAGATTGGAGCGCTCCAACCTATAGAAATATATCTAGGATATGTAACTACAAAAATGGTACGCAAGAAAACATCACCCAGCTGAACAAAATTTGATTCAACTCGAAAAGCAGAAGGAGAAATCAAATCCCTAATTTTTACTGTTCCCTCGCGATAGGCTCTTTCTTCTTCTAGAGTAATAAGCTCCTCTGCTACAGTTTCCTCTTGAGCCCTTTGTTTTGCCTGCGCTCTAGAAATCCTACCCGGCTTTCCTGATTCAATTGTACTAGGTTTAAATGGCATACATTTTTATTCACATTAGCACTATAGCACTGTAACACTTAAGCACATATTTTATTACTAAGTAGAATTTGATCGGGTGCTTATGTGCTAAAGTGCTGAAGTGTTTAGGTGATCAAGTGTTCTCAATCCTAATCTCTTCTACTTTGGCAAGTGATTCTGAGAGTGCTAATTCTGGATTATAGGTATTATAATACAGTTCAACAAGTGCCTGGGTATCGAGTGGCACTACAGCTAGTCCAATTCCCTCAAGACCGGTTTGTACCTCTCTCACTCTTCTATCAATATCTTCTCTACGTTTTTGAAATCTTTCTTCTTTCAAAATAATTGATTTGGCTGGCCTGGTTACTTCTTTTACTCTGGCAAACCAACTTTTCTTTTTGTTGGAAAGTGGATCATATGGCACAACTACATAAAATCGCTTGGTCATAATCTGTCCAATCTCAACAAGCTCTTCTACAAATGCCCTATAGTCAGCTGTCTGCATACGCAAAAGCTCGTTTGTCTGAGTACGTTCTGACTCAATTAGTCGATTTAAATATGGTTGGATCTGTAGCTTTCTAGATTGGGCTACTATTTGCAATGGAAAATCTAGCGCATTCAAAAAACTAACATATGACGAAATTATTGCATTTTGTTCATCCTCTGATTTTAATGAAAAATTGATAGATGAAACCAAAAGTACCATTCTCAATGTACTGTCTTTCAACACCAAAACACCATCCTTCACCGCCGCAATTGGAATATGAGCTTGGGTAGATGGTTTACTATTAGTTTGTTTTGCTGTTTTTTTGTTTTTCATGGGATCTATGCAACCTATCGTTTTTTTAATATAAACTACTGTTTTAAATTAAAAACTCTAATAAAAATGTTGGTAAGTGATAAATGATAAGTGATAAATGATAGCAGGTAATAAGAACATATCACTTATCATGTATCATATATCAATCTCTATAACCCACTTTATTTTTCAGAACCTAGAGCTAATAATATCCAATGGTTATAAAAATTGTTATGTGTTACGTGATACGTGCTACAGGTCATCCTCTCCCCTATAATACCCACCAGTATTTACAATAAGTGAGAGGTCGCGGATGTGTCGGCGTTCGGCAGTCTTTTTCTCCATTACTACATCTGGCTCTCCATCCATTCCAGCTTTGCGTAGCATGTCTAGTTCTTTTTTATCCAATGTTTTGTTCCAAACTCTCTGTTTGGGCCTTACTTTTGTTTCTAGTAAATTTAGGAGAAAGTAATGAAAAGTCTGGCCATTTATTTTTACAAAAGCAACCACCAATGAAGACCCTCCTATGATAGCTGTAAGTATTACAAATAAGGCAAAATCTGCTAGTTTGTAAACTATAAATAGAATTATACCAGTTGCGAGCAAAATAAGAAACTGTCGCACCGTAATCGGCCCAAAAATCTTATCTTCTACATCTATAAATTGTGGAACTACGAATTGTTGCATAGGCTGACAAATAGCAGATAACAGATAGCAAATAACATAGCTATTCATTAATCTTCTTTTCTAATCCTGAAATCATTGACCAAAGCATCGCGCTTATCTCATCTAATAAATTAAAATTATTATTATATTGTTCACTACCAATCCAATTCTTTTCTTTTGCTAAATATATTAAATATTTACATTCACACGCTGATCCATACGCTATTTCAAAAAAATTTAACTTTACTTTTTCTTTTCTTCTGCCAAAACCTTCTACATAATTTAACATAATTGATACCGCTGCTCGCCTTATTTGTGAAGATGCACCGTACAATTCTGCTTGCGGAAATAATTCTGTCATCTGATAAACTTCCATTATAAACCGATGTGTTTTGATTTTAAATTTGTCGTAAAATTCTCCCCCCTGTCCCATATTATATAATACTATCTAAATAAATTATCCAATACCAATCACCTGTCTTTTGTTATCTGTCACATGTTATCTGCTATCTAATATCTGTAACATGCTATCTGTAACATGCTATCTGTTATTTGTTATCTGTCACACGATATGTGAATTCACAAACACCACACTATCAAACTCTTCTTTCGTAAGTGATTCCTCGCTCTCCATACTGGTCAAGACTTGTTCGATTGTTTTTTGATCGGACAATGCTTGAGCTAAGACCTGCAGATAACCTTTGTACATTGGACTATCTTTCCATGCAATTTTTGCTTTTATCAAATATAGGTATGATTCTTTTTTTAACATTCTAAATTTATTTAGCAAAAGCTCTCTTGCTTTCACCGGGGACGAGGCCAAACGGCGGAAATCAATAATAGAAAAATCCCGAATTTCGTCCACCGGTCCGGTAGTTAAATCATGTTCACTGTCGCCCAAGGACATATCATTATCAAGATTTGTGTGTGGCAAGACCACATCATGCAAGATAGGTTTTTCTATCATCCTAATTTTTGGCTCTGCTGGTGGCATGATTGGAATAGGTCGCCTTACCTCTGGTTTTCTAGGTTCTTCTGGAGCCTTTTGGGGGGCAGGCTCTACAATTGGTGCGTTCTTTTTTTCTGCCATTTCCTGCCTCATCTGCCTGCGTGAGCCCATTCTCACCATATCTGGAATAGACAATTCTTTTTTTGCAGTATCCAACAGTTCTTTTGTCTGACTTTCATCCAAACCCAAGCCACCAATTTCTGCTTCCCTTCCAGCATAGTCCATAAACTGTTCATCAGTTCTAATATTTTTCATGCGTGAAGTAATAAGTGACAATACTCTACCCCGGAGATCAGAAGCAACAGAAAAATTTAATTTCTTCAAAACCTTGCTTTCCAAATCAGCCAAAGTCAACTCTGGTGCCATCACAGTAGCCTCTCTCTGCAGTTCAACTGGAGCCCCTTCCAAAAGTGACTGACTATCCTCTGCCTGCCAATC
>JAHJGG010000011.1 GCA_018824545.1 Patescibacteria group bacterium
AAAATAAAATATATGGTTGAAATATTTCACACAATTTTGTACGAACCAATTTTTAATATTTTTGTAGGACTTTATAATATTATTCCTGATGTTGGAATTGTTATTTTGATACTAACTGTGGCGATCAAGCTGGCACTTTATCCATTGACTACAAAATCAATTAGAGCTCAAAAATCTCTTACAGATTTGCAACCAAAGCTTAATGATCTAAAAGAAAAATACAAAGGTGATCAACAGGCATTGGCTCAAGAAACAATGAAATTGTATAAGGAAAATAAAGTAAATCCTTTGGGATCATGTTTGCCAATATTAATTCAGATTCCAATTTTCTTGGCTTTGTATTGGGTCTTGCGCGATGGTCTCGGTGATGTCAATTTTGACTCGCTTTATTCTTTTGTATCAAATCCGGGTCACATCAATCCTATCTCTTTGGGTCTTGTTGACCTCAGTAAATCCAACTGGGTTCTGGCACTCATGGCAGGTGGAGCACAGTTTTGGCAAGCCAAATCAATGAACAGAAAGAAACCACCAAAAGTTGCTGGAGAAGGTAGCAAGGACGAAGGTATGATGGTAATGATGAATAAGCAGATGCTTTATTTTATGCCAATTTTGACAATATTTATCTCCTTTCAGCTTCCAGGCGGTGTAGCCTTGTATTGGTTTTTGTCTACTTTTACTATGGCTCTGCAACAGGTATTTATGTTTCAGAAAGATAAAGATAAGGGTGGAGATAAACCAAAAGATGGTGGTGTGATTGAGGGGAAGGTTGTTGAATGACACAATGTCATTCCGAGCGACCGAAGGGAGTAGAGGAATCTATTTTATCTATCACAATGAACTCAATAATATGAGAATTACACTAAAACAATTGAAGAATTTAGATGTAGAAACACTCTCTGGAACAAAACTTGGACATGTGTTCGATTTGGTAATGGAAATTGACGAACAATTCATTGCCCAGTATGAGGTAAGATCTTCAGTTTTGAGTACAAAAAATTATTTAATTAGTCGTGATCAGGTGGTAAGATTTGAATCAGGTAAGATGGTAGTGGACGATAGTGTGGCTTTGGAATATTGTGAGCCGATAAAAGAAAAAACCTCTGCTAGACCAGAGCCGGCGGTTATGCGTGAGGAGGTGTAAGGTTTAAGACATAAGAAATAATAGACAACTACTTGAGATGTAGTTGTTTTTTTATTCTACAAAGGTTAAACTAGTATATACTATGAATACAAATTTGGAACAATCAATCTTGAGAACTTTGGCTTATTTTGACCTATTTTCTCACCCATTAACAAGAGAGGAAGTATATAAATGGCTTTGGGGTTATACTAATATTGATTGTACGGATTTTGTCAATGATTTAAACAGATATGTAGAAGCTGGAGTTATTGATTATAGACAAGGATTTTATTTCCTACCAGGTAAAGTAGATATAACAGAGGAGAGACAACGACGAATTCGCTTGATGGAAGACAGGCTTAAGGTAGCAGTGCGAGGTTTAAAAAAACTTCGCTATCTGCCATTTGTCAGAGCTGTGTTTGTCTGCAATACTTTGGCAATGGGCACTGTTACTAGCGAAAGTGATGTGGATGTATTGGTAGTTGCGAAAGAGGGTAGGATTTGGTTAGCACGGTTTTTTAGTAATTTGGTCTTGAAATTATTTCGACTGCGTACTGGTAAGAGAGGAAGCGCCAACAAAATTTGCTTGAGTTTTTTTCTTACAGAAGATAATTTGAATTTGGAATCAACCAGAATTGTGGAACCCGATATATATATGATTTATTGGTTAGTCCAATTATTACCAATATATGATCCTCATAATATTCGTAAGAAAATATTGGATGATAATAGCTGGACAAATAATTTTGTATCAGACAGGCGCCAAGAATTTTCTTTGCTAGATAAATATAAAGTTCAGGATAGTAAATTCTCTGGAGCAATAAAAAAGATATTAGAAAATATGTGGAATGGTGGATATGGAAAATTATTGGAGGATCAGGCTCGGGGTTCACAAATTGTAAAAATGAAGATTCGTGGAATTAGACAAGGAGAAAATAAAAACATTATTATTAATGATTCGATAATAAAGTTACATGAAAATGATAGAAGAGAGGAATATCAGGGGGAATGGATTGAGCTTTGTGAGGAAAGATTGAAAGATTGAAAGATTGAAAGATTAATTCTAATCTTCTAATCTTCTAATCTTCTAATCTTGATATGGAGAAAAAAATTACGTTGCTGTTTAATTTAGAAAAGGTATTAGAGTATTCTTTGGGGCTATTCTTATTCCTCTTACCTTGGCAGACAATTTGGATTTATCGTGAGGGCATACTGAATGGTTCAAAGTGGCAATACGGAACACTTGGAATTTATGGTACAGAATTTTTGCTATGGGTATCTATAATACTTTTTATTTTTTGGTTTTATAAAAAATGGCAAGAGAGATTAGTAAAAAATGAAAAGTTTAAATTTACCAAAGATAGAATTTTTATTCTTTCTTTCTTGACTTTTGTTTTGTATGTTTATCTGTCATCACTTTGGGCAGTAGATGGAGAGGTTGCTATGGGTCATGCTTTTCATATTTTGGAGGCAAGCTTATTATTTATAATGCTTTACTTGGGTCCATTACAATTTAAACAAGCTTCTTACTGGCTTATCGGCGGTGCAGTGATCCAAAGTGTTTTGGGTATTTGGCAATTTTTTTCTCAATCGACTTTTGAGTTTAAGTGGTTGGGTATGGTGGCCCATGAAACTTGGGAGGGTGGAACAAGTGTTATTTCATCTTCTGAAATAGGTAGATGGCTACGAGCATATGGATCTTTTTCTCACCCAAATGTTTTTGGTGGTTATCTGGTTTTAACAATTTTAGCTACTCTAATTTTGACACCATTTTCAAATCATAAGAATAAAATTGGGCATCCTTTTTTAGTGATTGCGCTCCTGTTACAATTTACTGCTCTTGTCTTTACTTTTAGTCGGAGTGCGTGGATAGCTGTGGCATTAGTTTTGTTATTTTATATTTATATTATTATTAGTCGAGGTAAAAAGATTCCTTGTCTTTCTTATTTTTCTGCAATTTTGATTTTATGGATATTTTTGATAATGATTTTTTTTCCATTGGTCAGGGTTCGTGTTGGTGGGGAGGCACCGCTAGAAGTTCGATCTACCAACGAGCGATTGGTTGGTTATGAAGAGTCATTGGTTTTGTTTAGAACTCACCCATGGTTCGGTGTAGGTGTTGGGAACTACACAGCTGTCTTACATGAGTACAACCCAAATTTGAGTGGTTGGCTATACCAGCCAGTGCACAATGCAATGATTTTGGTCTTGGTTGAATTGGGAATTGTTGGTTTTTTGATCACCTCAATTATATTTATTACTTACTATTTGATGCATTCAATGATTAGACACATGGATTTGGTGGCTGGGTTACTCTTTATTGGTATCATCATACCACTGCTTTTCTTGGATCATTATCTATTTTCTTCTTATACTGGGCTTATGGTTTGGGCTATATTTTGGAGTATTTTTTTGACAGTCTACCCTATATCTTTTAGAGACTAGGATAGTTATCCCTCATCCTTCCACACTTCATCTACAGGTAGTCCACTTTCAATATTTATTCGGCTAACCACAGGCTTTTTTTATTTTTGTACACATGTTGACACTCTTTCCGTTAGAGGAGATAATGAATACATAGAAAGTAAAGAGGGGTGGAGATATTTGAGGAATTTGTGAACTGAATCCGAGACAGCACGCCAACTTTGGGTGGTAATGCTGAAAGGACAGTGAAGGATGTTTTAAAGAGTCTAGAGTTGGTGATGGGCATGACTCGTTCGCCATCGAACTCGCGTTAACCGACAGGCATCGCGATTTCAATGATGGACGGCGTGTTAGGCTTGTCTCCTGCTTTAGGCTTTTTTGTTTGACACCTTAGTTGTATTCACAATTGGTGCATTACAAAAGATCCTGAAGGAGGAGAAGAACTACAACATTTAATTTCTGAACAAGATTAATATATGAGTAGATTATTCTCCAACAATGTATCGTTTGTTTTTAGCACCAAAGCTCTATAACAAAAAAGTAAAATGAACAAACGATTTTGTCAGCTTTGCTACCCGAGTCAGGGGGTGGAAAGGATAGAGTCTATCCAAAGCGACCCATATCACATGATATGAACTCGCGCATTCACTGTTATCGTCTGCAAGGCAGATTTATTACTTTGAGAATTGTTTATCAAAAAATACAAATAATTCTCACAGCCTCATAATTTTTTCTGGAGATTTCAAAATCCAGAAATCTAAGGTAATAGTTATAGAGCGTTTATTTGGTGCCCGCCTAGATGGCGGGTTTTTTGTTGCATTGATTACACTCCTGCCTGTCGGCAGGGACAAGAATTTCAGCCAAAGGCTGCCCGCCCGCCGAAGTGGAGGGACCGGCCTCTGTCAGGGATTTAAACTGAAAAAAATACCGACTTAAGTCGGTATTCTATTATTTGTATTGATTTAAACCTTGGCTTTTTTAGCGGCGGTTCGAATACAACGAGTGCAGACTTTTTTATCGTCTACTTTTTGTATGTTGATATGTTGGCGTTTCAGAGTCTTAACTTTTGAATGGCTTCGGCTAGCACCTTTTTCAGAGCTTCTTTTACAAATATCGCATTGTTTAGACATAGAATTAGTAGAAAGTTAAAAGTTTAAAGTATAATTTTTTTCAAAACTTGATTGTGTTCAGCTTTTGGCGTATACTGTGATTCATTGATACGCTTGACGATTATAGATGGAAATGATTAAGTTGTCAAGCTTTTTTCTTTATACTTTATACTTCATACTGTTTTATGGACAACTTGCTACCAATGTTATTTTTTTTTATCGTCATCGTACCTTCGGCTATTATGCATGAATATGCTCATGGCTGGATGGCAGATAGACTTGGAGATCCTACAGCAAGGTATGCTGGCAGACTGACTTTGGATCCTCGTGCACATATTGATCCATTTGGCACAATAATTTTGCCTCTTCTCATGATGCTGTCTACGGGTTTTCTTTTTGCCTATGCAAAGCCAGTTCCATATAACCCTTATAATTTGCGTAATGGTAAGTGGGGCCCTGTCTGGGTTGCTTTTGCTGGGCCGATTTCCAATTTGATTTTGGCTCTTATGTTTGGTTTGGTTTTTCAGCTTTTGCCAATATCAAACATCAGTACTTTTTTGTATATTATTGTTTATGCCAACGTACTTTTAGCTGTATTTAACATGGTACCAATTCCTCCACTTGATGGATCCAAACTTTTGTTGGCAGTATTACCTGATTCAGCTAAGCAGATAAAACAAAATTTACAGCGTTATGGTTTTGTGATATTAATTGCTTTTATATTTTTTGGATTGCCAATCATTCGACCAATTATAAGTTTTC
Organism: Patescibacteria group bacterium; assembly: GCA_018824545.1. Lineage (GTDB taxonomy): Bacteria > Patescibacteriota > Patescibacteriia > Magasanikbacterales > UBA922 > JAHJGG01. The sequence goes on from JAHJGG010000011.1 coordinate 5,416, forward strand.
TTACTAGTTTGTTTACTGGGGGAGTTGTGCTTTTTTAGTCAGTAGTGAATAGCCTCAGCCAAAGGCTGACCCCTCTAATTCGGCGGGCAGGCAGCCTATGGCTGGAATAGCCAATAGACATCTTAATAGGTGTTTTTTTATTGACACAATTAAACCAGTGGTCTAGTGTAAAGATAACAAGAGTTCATTACAACATCTAAAGTGAGGTGGCAATGATTATTCAAGAAATAGATTTTGGTCCAGTGCTTGGTGCATCTGGAGTAAGAGGTTTTTTTGATGAAGGCTATTGGTTTCATAAGTTGATGAAGCCATTTGGTTGTAATTTTGAGGGTTGTACATTTGTTGCGAAGACGATAACGCTAGATCCACGGGTAGGAAATATGCCACTCAAGAGGGATGGTATGACACCTCGTGAACTACGACCCAAGTGTGTAGTAGTAAAGTTTCGCAAAGGGGTAGTCTTGAATGCTGTCGGCCTTTCAGGTCCAGGGGCACAGACTTTTTTTCGTGGACATAATCGATGGCAGTATCAGAGTAAACCATTCATGTTATCTTTTATGTCGGTAGCTCCGATTCGGGAGAGTAGAATGGGCGAACTTAGTGCATTTGTCTCCTTGCTTGATAATTGCCGAAGTTGCTTTTTTGCGCCATTTGCTCTACAGATAAATTTTTCTTGTCCAAATGTTGGTCTTGATCCCAAACATTTGGTAGAAGAAATTCGATACTCTCTGGATTTAACCAAGCCGTTGGTTGGGATTCCGATTATTCCAAAGTACAGTGTTGATACTCCGCCAGAAGTAGTGGTTTTGGTTGACAAACACGAACAATGTCATGGGCACTGTATATCTAATACTCTGCCTTGGAGAAAGATTCCAGAAGATTTGAAGATGGAGTTGTTCGGCACACTCGAGTCACCATTAGCGGAATTTGGAGGTGGCGGGTTGTCAGGTTGGCCACTTTTGAATCAGGTTTGTGATTGGGTGGCTAAGGCAAAGGATTTGGGAGTGAAAAAACCGATCAATGCTGGTGGTGGTATTTTACATCCTGACGATGTAAACCTTCTCAAAGATGCTGGGGCAGATTCGGTGTTTATCGGATCAGTTGCAATTCTGCGACCTTGGCGGGTTCAGTCGATCATCAAGCGGGCACACCAAGTGTTCGGAAGCTAGGAGGAAAAGAGTAATGGCAATAATAGAGAAAGATAGAATTACGATTCGTTCACCAGACGATATGCATTTGCATTTACGTTGGGATGAGAGACTATATCACGCAATTCAGCACACCTTCTCTCATTGGGGGCGTGGTATCATAATGCCCAATACTGATGAGAATAGGCCGATTTTGACCTCTAAAGATGTGAAAGAATATCGTAATGAGATTTTTAATTTTCTACATCAATTTTTGGCCACTCATGCATTCGAGCCACTAATGACGATCAAATTGGTGAAAACAACCACTTTTGAAGTTGTACATGCGGCAGCTGAAGCTGGGGTTAAGGCTATTAAGTCTTATCCTTTGGGTGTCACCACCAATTCGGAAAATGGTGTCTCCATGAATGATCTTGTGACAGAGTTTGGCGGTGTTTTCAAGGCGATGGAAGAGCGAGGGATGGTGTTGTCTCTGCATGGCGAACATCCGGAATATTTCTGCTTGGATCGTGAGGACTACTTTATTCCGGTATTGCGACAAATGCAGGCTAATCACCCTGGTTTAAAAATCGTGCTAGAACACATCACTACAAAAAATGCAGTTCAATTAGTTCAGCAGGATACAACAGGTAATCTTGCTGCTACTATAACCCTTCATCATTTGTTTTTGACGCTTGATGATGTGATCGGCGGATCCCTAATGCCACACAACTTTTGTAAACCGCTGGCCAAACGTCCGGAAGATAGGGATGCTTTGATTAGCGCAGTTATTTCAGGCAACCCTAAATTTTTTTTCGGCAGCGACTCAGCACCGCACTTTCAGCACACCAAAGAGTCTGCCTGCGGATGTGCCGGAGTTTTTTCAGCACCTGTGGCGTTGCCACTTCTTACCAGTTTTTTCGACGAGCAAGATGCTCTTGAGAAGTTGGAACCGTTCGTGTCTCAGTTTGGTGCACAGTTTTATGGTTTACCATTAAATCGAGGCACAGTTACAATAGAACGCGGGAGCTGGACAGTACCGCTTTTGTATAGTGATTCTGGGTCTTTGAGGCAACTAGTTCCTTTCTGGGCTGGACGAGAGATAAGTTGGAATGTTGTCGTGAGACATTGTCAATTATATGAATAATAATAGTTTATAGGAGAGAAATGTAACGCCCTTATCTTTGGATTTGGGCGTTTTTTTTATCCACCTTGACAAGATTTCGCATATATTATATACTCTCGTCACATTAAATTTATCGAATGCAGTATTCCTGACTTAGTCGGGAAGAAGATGATCCTGGCTTAGTCGGGACAAGCGTTCAGACTTACTATTATTAGTAGCCTGAATGGCTGCTTTTTTAGTCATACCCGCAGGGCATTCCTCTTCGGGAATAATTAATACCCGCAGGGCATCCATCTTCGGGGATAATACAAAATTAATAATACTAATACTTATGCCTACAATGAATCAATTGTTACGCAAAGGTCGTAAGAGTAAGACGACAAAATCAAAGTCGCCTGCTTTGCAATTTACATGGGATAGTTTGCATCGCAAAAAAACAATGCTACGAAGAGGTAGTCCTTTTAAGCGTGGAGTATGTACAAAGGTTTATACCATGACACCAAAAAAACCTAACTCAGCTATGCGTAAAGTTGCTAAGGTTAGATTATCAAACGGTTCAGAGGTTATTGCCTACATCCCAGGTGAAGGACATAATTTGCAAGAGCACTCAATCGTACTATTGCGTGGCGGAAAATTGAAGGATTTGCCAGGTGTGCGTTATCATATAGTACGCGGTGTGTATGACACACAAGGAGTTGAAGGTAGAAAGAGAAGTCGCTCACTCTACGGTGCCAAGAGACCTAAAAAAGTTAGTTCATAGCAAATAGTTCATAGCCTCAGCCAAAGGCTGACCCCTCCAATTCGGCGGGCAGGCAGCCTATGGCTGGAATAGCCAATAGTTTGTAGCCATTACAATAGATTGTTACAATACTATTGGTTCCTGGCTACGAACTAATAACTAAAATAATATGCCTAGAGGAAAATCAATTCCAAAAAGAAAAATATTACCTGATCCAAAGTACCATTCAGAGTTGGTTGCTAAGTTTGTTAATTTTTTAATGGAACGTGGCAAGAAGACTCGTGCTCAATCAATTGTGTATGGTGCATTTGCTATTTTGGAAGAAAAGAAAAAACAAGACGCAGTAAAAGTTTTTGAATCAGCTCTCGACAATATCAGACCTCAGCTTGAGGTACGATCACGTCGAGTGGGTGGTGCAAATTATCAAGTTCCAATGCCAGTTGTGGGTACTCGTCAGAATGCTTTAGCATTCAGATGGATTGTTGCTGCTGCAAAAGCTCGCAAAGGTAGCTCAATGAAAGATAGGCTTGCGGCCGAATTATTGGATGCTATTGATGGTGTTGGTGGAGCATACAAAAAGAGAGACG
>JAHJGG010000012.1 GCA_018824545.1 Patescibacteria group bacterium
ACACTAGTTATAACATTGCCAGGCATCATCCACTGAATACCAGAGACAATAATCATAATAATAGCAATAATACTGATAGCGCCAATAGACCATTTGTAAATTCCAGCAATATATTGACCTAAGAAAGGTATGTAGACATAAGTTCCATCGCTTTCTTGTATAGTATATCTTTCGGCTACTTCTTGGGCACTACTAAAATGCAGACCTGGTATACTAATTTGTAAATCAGGGCCACAGATAATTTTTTGTATTTCAGTTTGCTCGGCGGTTGGTGTTGGGATTATTTCCTCGCAATGTAAGGAAAGAGATCCTTCGTCTGCTTCTCTGGTAAATTGATAACGGGTACATTCTTCAGCACTAACAATAGGATGATCAAATATTCGAGCGTCTTGCAAAAATAAATCCATTAATTGACGATTTACAGCTGAATTAACACACGCTTCTGGATATCCCAACGCTTCGTAATCTCTAAGTATTTGATAAATATTTGTTTCATCTGTGTAATTAATCGTGAAAGTATGATCAAATGGAAAACCAGTATCATGTTCTGAACAATCTTTTTCAGGATCCACAACATCTATAGTACATTCGCAATATCTAGCAGTCGGGCTACCTGGTAGACTGTCTGAAGCTGAATCTATAATGGCACAACCGTTGGCATCAACCTCGGCTAATATTTTTTGAGGTAATAAAAATAGACCGCTTATTAAAACACAAGTTAGTGTGCTTAAAATTACTTTTGTATGTTTCATGTTATAATCCTAAAAATACTTGCCAACCAAGTAAGGTATCTGGTGGCTGGATTTGGGTGTTTTTATAAAAAACAGTTGGCACTGCTTGAATGTTTAGCATCTGAGCAAGGTCTTCTGTCTTTTCAAAATAACTGGTTACTTCTGGAGAGACTAGACAAGCCTCTAGTTTTTTTGGGTTAAGTTCAATTTGTGCAGAAATTGTTTTTAATGTTATTTCGGATAGATTGTCTCTGTTTGCAAATGCAAGGTCTTTGAATTTTTCAAATTTGTTTTGACTATTAGCACAGTAGGCGTATTCATGTGCTAGATCAGTAGGGATTGGAAATCGTGTAACTGGTAACATTTTCCAAATTACTTTGACATCATCTGGATATGTAACTAGGAGCTCATTTAGGTTCTCGCTAAGTGTGGCACAGCTTTCACATCCAAAGTCTTCAAATACGATGAGGGTGCGTGGCGCCTTTTTTTTGCCGAGCAGTGGGTCATCTTCAAATAAGACTACTAGACTTTCCTTTTCATTATTATCAGTATTATTTATCTCATCCAGCGAATATGGCAAAAGTGGTTCATATTGAATAACACGAATCAAAAAAACAAACAGCACTATGGCTATAGCTGGTATAAATATTAAATAGAGGTGACGAGTTTTTAGCATAGGATTTCTATCACGTAACACATATCACGTATCACGTAACATATAGACGTGTTAATTTGCGGTGTTTAAATAGTTTATTTTGTATTATTTTATTTGTGAGTTTAAATTATTCATTTGTACTTTGTATTTACACAAAAAGAATAATTGTTATTTGGTACGTGATATGTGTTAATTGGTACGTGATAAATTGTATTAAATATCCAACTCAAACAGACCGGCTTGTTTTTTGTCTGTAAAATAGAGGGTGTTGCCATCATCGCTTACGGTCATTGATTCTATTGTATGGTTTTCAGTCAAAGGGATCTGAGTGCGTAGTCCTGTCTGAGTATCAATGCGATAAACAAAGTCAGGAATATTGTCGGACAGTGCTGGAGCAAAGCCAGCACCAGTCTCCATGGTTTGTGGTACTCCACAATATACAAACCTGTTTCCACCAAAAGCGCACTTTTCTGACCATGTGTTAATTTGTAATAATTTTCTACCAGTTCCAATCTCATCTCCACTAGCATTAACAACCCAGAGTTCTGGTTTGAAGTCGCTTCTTGAGCTGTAAACATTGTAAAGCAACTTGTCTCCAGTAGGAGACCACTGGCTATCAAAACCACGTCCTTCTATTACAGTTGACGGAAAGTTTTCTCCGTACTGTCCTACAAACAAGAGTTCTTGTCTGTCAGCACCAAGAGCTTTTCCAGTCAGTGACGTGGCTACGACTTCGCCACTAGGGGACCATTTTACACTAACTTTGTCAGCATTGTTTCCCATGGGTTCTATTAAATTTATTTCATTACCGTCTGGGGTAGCGCTAATCAGCCAGTGATTTTCTGGGGACAGACCCATACTCTTGGCTGCAATATTTTCTCCACCACCAGAAAAAGAAAAGTCTTCCCAGTGTTTGGGTAGAGTAACTTGGCGCTTAGTATTAAAATTATAATAAATATTTGCTCCATCAGGATATTCCAAAATTGCCTCATCAGTTGCAGAAGACCAAGTTATTGTGTCCACATTAAAAAATACTTGATCACTCATTAGTTCAAGTCTACCTGTTTTGCTTCGGCGATAAAATTTGCCGTCTTGTTCATTATAAAAATTTAGTTGTCCATCTCCTGCGACTCTAGCTCCATTGACTCGATTGTCAACAATCTGGGTGAGCCGAGTTTCAGCCTCTGGTACTACAGGTGTGACAACAGACTCGCCAGTAGTAGGTAGTATACCAGGAGTCGTGCCTGGTATTATAGTGGCACCACCTGTGTCAGCTGTTGGGAAGGCTCCTCCAGCAGTAGTGGTGGGAGTGACAGTGGGAGTAATAGTAGGTGCAGGTGCAAAGAATAATCTGTACATCACATACCCAAGTACTACTACAATTATCAAAAATCCTATTATTATGGCTATTCTTTTTTTATCCATATTGTTTATAAAAAAGTTAACTTTGCATTATTTGCTGGATCTCTCGATTAGTTTCACCCTGTATGGTGGCAATTTTGGAATTTGCTGTTCTTTGTAATGTCATTATAATACCTTGTAAATTCTTAATCTTTTTATCAATTTCTTTAATCTTTTTATCAATTTTTTTAATCATTTTTTTGAGTCTACCAGCAATTTTTTTGTAAGTTTTGGCAGAATAACCAATTGCAGTTGCCCCACTACCCATCATTGGCACACCAATTACTGCAGTAATAATTATAATGGTTAGTATAAAACCAAGAAGTATTATTATTATAGCAATAATGAGCACAATTAGAAAGGTGAGGCGAGCTGCCAATAGTGCTGCTTGTAATATTCGCTTTTGGATTGTGAGTGGAAGTTTTTTTCTATTCTCTTTGCTAATTTCTTTTTGATAAGGGCGGATTTCTTTATTTAGTTCATTTTGAATTTTGGATGTAATTTTTTGGGTATTTTTCTGAAGCGATTCTACTCTTTTCCTTTTTTTTCTAGATAGAGCTTGCACATCCTCTTCCTTAGGTTCTTCACTTTGGCTTACATTTTGTGCATTTTCGTCTTGTCCAGCTTCTTCTGGAGGAGTTTCCTGTTTGGTTGGATCTTGGTCAGAGGCTCCTTTGCCGGCCTCTGACTCTGCTCCATATGGTTTAAAATCCTCACCTTTAGATTCTTCTGGTGTATTTTCCGTGGGTGTTGTTGGTACAGTTGGAGTAGATTCATTAGATGCTCCGCCTTCTTGTTCTGGTTCTTGGTTTTCTGCGACTATTTGATCTAGTTTATCGTCAAATGGTTTGTAAATTTCACCTTCTTGGGCAGTGGCATCACTGGGCCAGTTGTCTAGTGTTGGTTCTGCTTTTGTTTCACCATTTGTTTCTGGGATAGACTTGGTAGTAATATCGTCTACAGTTTTATCAAATAATTTTCCAAACTCGTCACCAATATTGTCCAAAGTTTCTTTGAGTTTGTCTTGTTCTGATGGTAAAAAACCCATTCCCAATGTGTATTTAAAAAGAGCATCTGACAAAACAGATTTTACTTTTCCAGTTGTATTTTTTTGTGGGGCAGCACCTGTTTCCGCCATAAAAAATATTATTTACAAAGTTCTTTTGTTATTTTCAGAAGTTCAAAACAATCATCTTGATATTTTTTGGAGTAGTAGGAGATGGTGCTATCACTCAATTCTCCATACATGTCTTTGATTTGTCCTAGTGTAAGGGCAGTGCTTTTGCCTCGCAGATAAATCAATTTTTCTAGATTTTCTTTTATTGCTGTTTTTGATTTTTCATGGCAAGATTGCTTTAATTTGTTTTTATAATAATCAAGTTCTTCTTTCAAATTATTTCTTTGTACATCAAAAGGAACATCAGGATTTTGTGTTCTGGTTTGTCGGTCTTTTTGCAGGTCTAGAGCCCACTCTTCTTCATCTATCATATAGAATACACACAATACGACACAGTGTTCGAGTCATTAATTAAATTGCCTAATTTTAAGCTTTATTATATACTGTTTGTACCTAAAAGTAAAAAAATATGATATTTCCAGAACACATTTTCAAGGCATATGATATTCGTGGACTAATAGAAGGAGAATTATCACCCGAAATAGCTTATAGACTTGGCAGAGCTTTTGTGGTTTTTATGAAAAAAAACGGTTTTGGTCTTTCAGGAGACAAATTTGTCGTCGGTCGTGATATGCGTGAATCCAGTTTTGGATTTAGTGAAGAAGTGATGCGCGGTATCGAAGACGAGGGAGGTACAGTAGTGGATATTGGGCTCGTTTCTACACCTGTTTTTAATTTTGCTTGTGCTCATTTTGAAGATCATACAGCCGGTATTATGGTGACAGCGTCTCACAATCCAGCTGAGTATAATGGATTTAAGATGACGATGGGTGATGGATTGCCAATTGGTGGGCAGACAGGTATGCAGGAGATCAAAAAAATGGTTCAGGTGGAAGATTTTGGTACTGTGGATAAAGTAAGAGAAAAGGGGAATCGGTTAAAAAAAGAGATACTGCCAGTTTATATTGACCATATTTTTGGTTTAATTAAAAAAGAAAATATAAAGCCAATGAAGATAGTGGTGGATGGAGGAAATGGTATGGGTGGAGAAATATTACCCCATGTTTTGAAAGTATTACCCCAGATTGATGTAGAATATTTGTATATAGAACCGGACGGAAATTTTCCAAATCATGAAGCCAATCCATTGAAAATTGAAACTCTAAAAGATCTGCAAGCAAAGGTAAATGAAACCAATGCTAATTTTGGCTTTGCTATGGATGGCGATGCTGACAGGATTGGTCTTGTGGATGAAAAAGGCCAAGTTGTGGAGGCTTCTTTTGTTGGGGCACTCATGGGGCTCGAAGTTTTGAAAAAGCACGGTAGAGGGAGAATGCTCTATGATCTGCGTTCCAGCATGATTATTCCCGAGGTGTGGAAAGAAAATGGTGGAGCGCCAGATATGTGCATGGTAGGGCATGCCAATATCAAAAAGATGATGAAAGAAAAAGAAACTATTTTTGCCAGTGAACTTTCCGAACATTTTTATTTTGGTGATCTTTATGATTTGGAATCAAGTGACCTGTGTTTATTATATATTTTGGAGATGCTCTCGAGAGAAAACAAGTCACTTTCTGAATTAGTTCAACCCCTCAAGAAATATTTTCATTCTGGAGAGATTAATTTTGAAGTAGAGGATAAGGATGAAGTTATTGCCCAATTGGATGAGAAATATAAAGCTGAAGCCGAAGAAATTTCACACTTAGACGGCCTGTGGATGAAATTTGGTTGGGGCTGGGTGAGTGTTCGTAAATCTAATACTGAACCAGTTTTGAGGCTGAATTTGGAAGTGGGAAGTGAAGAGGATATGAGAGAGAAGGTGGAGGAAATAAGTGGGTTAATTAAGTAATTTTTTAAAGATATGTCTGAAATTACAAATGAAACAATGGAAATCTTAAAAAGTAAAATTGAAAGTAAAGATATTCAAGGACAGGAAGAAAAATTGAGAAACTTAATATATAAGATTAATGGTCTACAATTGGAAGCCGATTACCAGACAGATGAAGAACAAATAAATCTGCTTGAAGATTTTAAAAAAAGGATTAAAAAGATGATTCTAGGAGTATATGTCGATGCTGACAGTTATATGCAATCTATTAGGGCAATGGATAGAAAAAATCTTCAATTTCTTGCTGGGGATAAATACCAACGTTTAATAGAGAATTTGGACAAAAGGCGGCGTTTAGCCCATAATCGTCTTATATCGGATATTGAAAGTACCACTCGGATGATTAGATCGAGAATGGCAAAACTGCCGAATAAAACTATTGAGATGCTACAAGAAGAGTGGGAAGAGAATGATATTCCGTTGTTATTTGTTGAACGAGTTGATTTATCTGCTAATATTTTTTGTGAGACTTCGCCTCGGGAAAGAGTGACAGACTGGGTGGAAGATGTGGCAAAGTCATCACTTGCTGAAATAGCTAGAGAAGAAATTAAAAAAAAGCCTTCTTCGGAATGAAGAAGGCGTAGGGGTTTTCTGCATTAACGACCTCCTTCTAGTTGGGCTAGAAAAAGAGGGCGGATAACAAGAGAAAAAAGATCAATATTGGAGATAGGCACATTGTGTCCGTGTTTGTTGGCAATGACGCGGAATTCATTGAGAGAAGTTTCATCTTTACAAGACGTGGTAACATCGGCGTTTTTTGTGTTGACAATCCTTTCCACATTATTCCGGAATAGTCGGCTACAAATTTTGGAAGCAAGATCCCGCAGTTCTTGTTCCTCTGACTGGGTGTGCATATAATGCACGACCCGTAGGTATGGATTGTTATGAGACATTGTAGCTCTCCTTGTTTTTTGTTTAAAGAATTTATTAACAGAATTGAATATATAATAATAACACGTTGATTAGATATTGTCAATACACGTTACTAAACAAAAAAAGGCTAATATAAGCCTTTTTTTAATTCAAACAATTTCTATTAGAAGTTTTTGCAAAAAATATTCTAATATAATTATAATTGACAATTTAAAACAAATAGACTATTATATTATTTCTTTGTTCTTTGGACTTCAAGGAGGGGAAAAATGATAAAATGTGTCATTTGCATGGAGCAGGTGCAAGGGACAACAGGGCATATTGTTTTGTGCACAGATTGTGTATATGAAGGAGGTGTATTAATTTTCTGTACTGGCTGTGGGATACGACAGGTGATTCCAGAAAACAGTCCATATATGGATGAATTAAGAGACACCTTTTTAAACTTTCTGGGTCTTGAACAAATTCGCGGTACCATATTGAGATGTGAAAGGTGTGAGAATTGTTCAAAACCAGGAGAAATTTGGGATGTTGATGAAATATTTCAAATTAAATATGAGAGTTGTCGCTAAAAAAAAGTCGGTACATCAGTACCGACTTATTTTTTTAAATATTAT
>JAHJGG010000013.1 GCA_018824545.1 Patescibacteria group bacterium
AGATTAATAAAAAAGAATTAAAAGACTACTCTGACAAAGCTGGTAAACTCAAAAAAAATCTTGAGCAATATCTTGTTGACGAAGGAATTGTCGATGAATTAGAGCTATATAGTGAAGTGGCAAAAAAATTAAAAGTTTCTCTTATTCCCCTAAAAGGCAAGGACATTAAAAAAGATATTCTCAATCTTATTCCTGCTCCTCTAGCCCAAACTCATCAAGTCGTTGCTTTTGATAGAAGTAAACGTGAAATTAGCCTGGCAATGCTTGATACTGATGATATACAGACTATTGAGTTTATAAGACGAAAAACAGGCCTTACCCCAAAAGTCTACCTTACTGCTCCAAGCGATATAAAAGATGCACTAAGACGCTACCATGGAGACTTGGAGAGTGAATTAAATATCACCCAATTAGAAGAAGGAGTAGAAATAGAAGCAGGTGATCTAAAAAAAGCAGCAGAAGAATTACCTATTATCAATATTGTAAACAGTATCTTAGAACACGCTGTGTACGAAGGAGCGAGTGATATTCATATAGAGCCTACAGAAAAGGACGTTACAGTAAGATATCGTGTAGACGGAATACTCCGAAGTGTCATGACCCTACCCAAAAAAGTAAAAAATGGAATTATCGCTCGTGTCAAAATTCTTGCAAACTTAAAAATTGACGAACACATGCTTCCTCAGGATGGTCGATTCAAAATAGCGCTTCAGGATGAAAAACTAGCATTTCGTGTATCTATAATTCCAGTTTATGATGGAGAAAAAATTGTAATGCGTCTTTTGCACGAAAGCCAAAAACCTCTTACACTGGACGAGCTTGGATTTTTACCAGAACCAAAAAAACTTGTAGAAGGTGCAACAAAAAGACCCCACGGCATGATTCTTGTAACAGGCCCAACAGGAAGCGGTAAAACTACTACTCTATATTCTCTATTGGGGATTATAAACCAACCAAATGTAAACATCTCAACAATTGAAGACCCTATTGAATATCATGTAGATGGTATTAACCAAAGCCAGATCAATCCTCGTGTAGGATTTACTTTTGCCTCTGGTCTTCGATCTTTTTTGCGCCAAGATCCAGATATTATAATGGTAGGAGAAATCCGAGATGAAGAAACAGCAGAAATCGCTATCCATGCTGCCATGACAGGACATCTTGTTCTTTCTACACTTCATACAAATGATGCTCCAACTACATTGCCTCGCCTACTAGACATGAACATACCTCCTTTTTTAGTAGCCTTTACAGTCAATATCATTGTTGCACAGCGTCTAGTAAGAAAAATTTGCGATCATTGTAAACAAGAATTTAGTTTGGACAAAGTAGCTGTAACCGAGCTAGAAAAAATGTTTGATACCAAGAAATTAATACCTTTATTCAAAACTCAAAATATAAAATTAAAAACTAATGAAAAAAATCTAAACAACATAACTTTCTATCGAGGCAAAGGATGCCGACGTTGTGGAAATAGTGGATACAAAGGAAGAATTGGCATATATGAGGTACTGGAAGTAGACAAAGGGCTCTCAAAAAAAATTAATGAACGTGCAACTGCGACTGAAATTGGTGATTATGCAAGGGAACAAGGCATGGTAACAATCATGCAAGATGGACTAATAAAAGCCAAACAAGGTATCACTACCATAGAAGAAGTATTACGAGTAACTCGCGAATAGCAATGTATGCCAAACACCAACGAAGTAAAAAGGGTAAAAAAGAAAAGAGAATTATCTGCTTTTGAAAAAAAACTCACAGACCTAACAATTAAGTTTACCCCAATTTCTTTTACCCAAAAACTATTTTTTGTAGACCATCTGCGAACGATGGTCAGTGCTGGACTGTCACTAGTGGAGTCCTTGGGTATTTTGAGTAGAGAGACAGCCAACAAAAGATTCAAAGGTATAATTGGACAAATTAAAAACGATGTAGAAAAAGGCGAACAGTTTAGTGAGGTCCTAGCAAAACATCCAAAAGTATTTCCTTCAATTTACGTTCAGATGATTGCCTCCGGAGAAGTATCAGGCCAGCTTGAAACCGTTCTTGAACAGATAACTGAACAGATGAAGAAAACTCGCGAGCTTTTATCTAGCATCAGAGGCGCACTAATCTATCCAGCAGTTATATTGGTAGCAATGGCTGGTATTGGAATACTCATGGCCACAGTAGTTCTCCCAAAAATCCTTGAGCTTTTCAAGGACTTTGATGCAGAGCTTCCTCTTGCAACTCAAATTCTGATTGTAGTAATTGACTTTGTAAGTAAACCACTTAATTTGGTGCTCATTCTAATACTAACAATCTCTTTCTTTATTGGTTTCATATATTTACTAAAAAAATCGCTTGATTTCAAAAAATTTATTCATAATATAAATTTACATATTCCAATAATCGGTCCTGTAATAAAAAAAATCAATTTGGCCAAATTTTCAATGACACTTTCATCACTTCTAAAGAGTACTATCCCTATTATTACAGCTGTAGGGATTACAGCAGAAACATGTGGCAATGTACTATATCAAGATACATTAAAAATGGCAGCTGAAAGTATAAAAAAGGGAGATCCTCTCTCACAAATATTACACGAAAATGAAAAATTATTTCCTCCAATGGTTACAGAGATGATTATGGTAGGAGAAAGAACCGGTGAAATAGAAAAGTTGTTAAATGAGCTTGCTGAGTTTTATGGTGATGAAGTAGACAAGACTATGAAAAACTTTGCAACCATCATAGAACCAATTATAATATTAGTACTAGGGGTAGCTGTGGCTGGTATTGCTGTAGCTGTTGTAATGCCAATGTATTCACTCGTACAAAGTTTTTAATATAATAAAAAGATAATAGTAGTTCATATTGCGAAAGAATATATTTGCATATTGGAATTACATATAATCTATAAACAAATTAATGTGTTTAGTAATCCATTCCCAAATGCATTCGGACTAGATATTAGCGACCTCTCCCTAAAGGTGGTCCAGCTTCGTAATGTCTCACATCGCCGAGTTTCACCATCATACAAACCAATTATACATCGTTCAATGGATTTACCTCATGGATTAATTGTAAATGGAGAAATTCAAGAACCAGAAACAGTAAGAAAACATATAAAACGATTAATTCAGGGCAATAAAAATGGATGGAAACCAATAAAAGGTAGCTGGGTTGTTTCATCACTTCCCGAGACACAAAGTTTTATAAAACACCTTACACTAAACAAATCAGCTGATGCCCTAATAGAAGAAGACGTACATCGTGTAGCAAAAAAACATATTCCTTTTGATGAAGATAGTTATTATATCGACTGGCAAATTATTCCATCTTCAAAAGAGGGCTCCAATATTACAGATGTTATTATTGGGGCTGTATCGAAAAATATTGCAAATAGCTATACCTACCTATTGAAAAGTCTTGGGCTAGGAGTAATTGCCTTGGAAATAGAGGCTCTTTCAATTGCACGTGCGATGATCACCGCTTCAAAGGAGTATGAAAATGAGGCTCGTGGTCTACTAGATCTAGGAGCAACCAGATCAAGCTTTATTGTCTATGATTATGACGCTATTCAATTTAGTATTGATCTTCCTTTCTCTGGAGAAATAATTACAACTGCACTTTCGCAAAAACTAAATATTTCGTATGCTGAGGCTGAAAAAATAAAAATAACTAGTGGTTTGGAAGCAAAGAATCAAAAAAATAAATCTTTGCTAATAATTTCAAACTTGGTAGATGAATTGGTAGAAGATGTAAAAAAAGCAATCGAATTTTATTATTCTCACTTTTCTGAAACTAACAAAATTACGCATATTACCATGTCTGGTGGCTCTGCAAATTTAAAAAGAATAGACAAAATAATTTCTACAAAACTTAAAATTGAATCGCGACCAGGTAATCCATGGAAAAACCTAGCTTCAAAAAAGAAGATAATGATAGAACCAGACATTTCACTAGGATATGCCACTGCAATTGGACTTGCCCTCCGTGCTGCTGACAATCCATTTTTTAAACATGATATAATTTGATAGAAGGATTGAGAAGGGTTGAGAAACGAAGAAGGTGAGAGGCTAAGAGAGTGGTGAGAACAGACAAGACCCTCTAAACCTTCTAAAAACACTTAACCTCTTATCCTCTCAACCCTATAATTCCCCTTCTTAAGCACTCTTATCTTTTCTGAAACCATATGTTCCCTACGAGATTAAATTTATTACCACCAGAAAATCAGAAATATCTGCAAAAAACAGTATTTGCTGAATTCATAAAAAATAGCCTTGAGGCAGTCCTCTTTTTATTGTGCTTAGCAGGTATGTCACTCCTTGGTGGGCAATGGATTTTGCAAGGATACTTCAATGAACTTGCCGAAAGTATTGTTGCAGTAACACAAGAACAAGCTGTTACCAATTATCAAATCAAAGATGTAAACAAAGTTATAAAACAAACAAAAGAAATCCAGGATGGATATACTCTATGGACTCCTATTCTATCCGAACTATCAAATCAAATCCCCGACTCTATTGTTCTTTCAAATCTCACAATAAAACAAAAAGAAAAAATACTAATAGTACGAGGAATGGCCGAAACACGAGATGGCCTTTTAAAATTTCAAGAAAATTTGGAGTCACTGCCATTTATAAGTTCAATTAATATTCCACTCTCACAGCTTACAGAAAAAGAAAACATTCCTTTTTCTCTTACTACAGAAATCAAATAAAAAAATATATGCAAATAATATCTTTGCAAAAAAAACTTACCTTATTTATAATTAGCATTATTTTTTTAGCCCTGATAGTAGTTTTACTTATAATTATCCCAGCACTAAAGCAGATAAATGAACTAAAAACAAGTATTACTGCTACAGAGCAATTTGTAGAAGAACAGTATTTAAAAACTCAACACCTAAAAAGCTCGGTAAGACATCTAGATGAAATAAAAAAACAAATAGAAAAATTTTCTAATATTACAGTAAGCCAGAATGATCAGTTAAAAATCATTACAGAGCTAGAAAACCTTGCAACCGAGCACAATATCACACAATATATTACAGTAAAATTTATAGATGACGTTACTCATAATGAAAATCTAATCAAATTGCCATATTATGAATTTTCATTTGTAAACAGTGGCAAATTTTTAGACCAATTCAACTATTTCAAAAGCTTGGAAAAATTAGATTATTATGTAACAATAGATAACCTACAACTAGATAATCAAGGAAACAGTCCAGAATCAGAGACAGTTGCTCGTTTTAACGCACATATTTATGCAAAACCCATTTAAAAGAAAAGTAAACAAACACAGTGCTTTACTACAGGCAGCAGAATATCGTCACTTCATGACTTTGAGGCTGATTAATATTTTGATGATGGCTATGTTTGCGCTCTTAATATTTGGCGGTGGAATATTCATGTATCAGCGTATTTACAACACTATCGGCCAGATACAAGTCATTACAATACTCAGATCCCAGCTTGGAGCAAAGGTTATTGATTTTACAAATTTGGAAGCTATTGAAGCTGGATATGCACAAAAATACTCTGAAAATACTTTGACACCGACGAGAGATCCTTTTCACTCAGTAATAGCTATTGTAGAAGAGGTCCCAGTCGAAACACTTGTAGAATAAAAATTAGTTAAACTTAATCCAAATGAATTGCGCCATCCTCGGGACACCTGTCCGCCCTTGGAGGAGAGCCCCGAGGTATTGGCAGAAAGTCTTTTGGTAAATCATTGTTCGAATTCACCTTTCCGATGCAGAGCATCGGGGAATTAAACCAATTTAATTCACTTGTGTCAGTCTAAATCCATTCTTGTCAGTGTAATCAATGATTA
>JAHJGG010000014.1 GCA_018824545.1 Patescibacteria group bacterium
AAAGTATCACCCTTTTTAAAATAATCCCCATCTTGCATGAACCTATAGAGTATTAATTTAAGATATTCAATGTTATTTGATCTAGTGTCAGTTGGATCGGGAAGAAAGAAGCTATCGACTTCAAACGTGTATATGTTGTGTTTTGTGTTGATGACTTCGTTTTTTTCAGCAATACCACTGGCGGGGTTCAATTCATCATATTTTGCCACATAATTAGTTACCACTTGGTTTTCTAAGTGAGAGTCGCCGTCACGAATATTGAGACACTTGTTATTTAATCCTTTGGATATATCATTTTTAAACAATGCGTTGAAGGGATCGAATATTTTACCCCCGACTTCTACAATTTCTATTCCTTCACTATCAATATCAGCGCTAGTGGTTGCTGGTTTTCGTTCCTTTAAATAAGAATTAACTATCGTTCCTAAAGCATATTTTTCAGACAATCCCTCTACCAAAATAACTTTTCTGGCAAAAAGCAAAGAAGATCTTGTAGCATCTAGATATTGTTTTAGTATTCTCCTATTGTGTCCATATGTGTCTGAATCTAACTGCAATACGCTATCAATAGTTACAGCTTTTGCCTGATTCACCCCCCTCTGTAAAACTACAAGGTTTTTTAAATTTGATTTTGATGCGAGATGCGTCGAGTGGGATGTCTGTATAACCTGAGTAAAAGCAAAAAACTGTTTCTCTTTAGTATCCTTACCATCTTTATCTGTAATTGGTCCATTTAGCTCCATCAATTTTTGTGTTTTGTTTTCTATTTGGGTGTGTAGATACTTTTGATTCTGAACATCCAGGTGTGCTTCAGGTTCCTCTATTAGAAGTAGGTTGTAGACAATTCGTACTTTATCGGCTGAGTCATTAACAATTATTTCCTTTTTAAGTTCAAATAGGGCAAATATAGCTGAAATGTAAGCTAGGTTTTGATATCCTAATCCGACAACGCTCATGTCCTGAGATGTTTTTAAGTCTTCATTCAAATTAACGAGGAAGTTGAAATATTTCCCTATATTTTCCAATGTGACTTTTGGTGTGCCAATAATGAGATCTGCCTTGTCTGACAATAGATTTATGTCTTTATTTTGAAGTTTTAATTCAATCTCTTCTAAAATTGTATTGGCCGCAGGGATAGAACCGCTTGACCTTAAATTTTTGAATGCATCAGATACTTCCTTGAAAACCCTCTGATTGTTATTGTTCTTGATTCCACTTTTAATTAACTGTGAAACCAAGGAGTGGTAGCCATAGTAAAAGTCATTTTTTACATCTCTTAGTGCATCTAAAGACAATAAGTTGATATGTTTTCTAATCTTGTTAGTATAGGACTGTTTAGATAGTTGCTTTTCAAAAGTTTCGTTCGGCTTTTCTCGAATCTTTTCAATATCTTCTTCACTCAAGTAAAAATATTTATAAAAATCATCTTTATTCTCACATCCATGCAAGGTCGAAAGAATTGCTTCACCGTACTTCTTTGTGGATCCGTTTGGTAGATAGTAATAGCCAGAAGGATGGTATCTACCTGCTACTAAAAACGAAATATAGTCCTCTGCGAGATCATAACTACCATCTTTGTTAACTATAGAAGGGGCAAAAACAAATGAAATATTTGCTTCAAGGCTGTCTTTTGACATATCGGTCGCGTCTCCATCATTCATTGGTGCAATCGAGTAGAGTAGAGATTGAATCTCTTTTTTATTTGAAACATTACTGAAGGTTACTGTAACTACAATTTCTTCGCCCTTTTCCCAGCAGTTATCACCCTTATTCCAACAAAAATCTTTCTCAGATAATCTCTTTTCCCAAGGTGGCATGCTTGAGTCAAGAACCAAGCGTATTGCTTGTAAAAAGTTTGTTTTCCCTGAGTTATTTCCACCAATTACTGTTAGAGGACTTCCGTCAGGGATGAATAGATCAAAATCTTCAAAGTTGCGATAGTTTTTTACATATACTCTTGATATATACATGCTAGTTATAAAAAAATTTCAAACTTAGTACTGAAATTTCTCTTGAAATGAGTTGTTGATGGGGTTTTTTCATATCATTTCTTTCCCCACACTTCATTGATTTTGTTTATAATTTTTTGTTGATAGATTTCTATTAACTTTTTATTAAAATTAACCATTTTCTGCTCCGCTTTAATTTCTGCAACTATTTCTCTTTGGATTTCGAGAGGGGGCAATGAGATTCTGAAAGTTTTAACAAATTGTTTGGATAAACGCTGTAGTCCACCGGTACCAGTCATATGATTTATACCCAGGCTATGGAAAATTGGAGATTTAATAAAACAATAAACTAACTCAGGAAGAATTACTTTCGATGATCTCAGTACCATATATTCGGATGACCCAAATCCTATTTGGTTTATTAAGTTTTTGGCTATCCCTGCCTTTCCATTTTCAAAACACGGAGTAACCTTAGCTAGCAAAACATCATCCTCTATAAAATAGGTATAGCCTTTGTACACATCGTTTAGCGTTTTTTCTTGGTATGGTTTTACTACCATTCTGTTTTTACTTAAATCAACCATTGGTAAAAAGGAAACCATTGTTTCTCTAGGTAATTCTTTTACCTCGGTTTTTTTAGGATCAACCTCACAAACTTCACCTAATTTTACCTTCTTCCATTCAGGATCTACTTTAATTGTTGGTTTCCAGTTTTCTACTACCTGTCTAGCCCCATCAATGATTTTTTGATAGCCATCCAGCTCAGCAACTATCTGTTTTTGAATTTCTAAAGGGGGAAGGGGAATTTTTTCTTCTTTAACCCTGCTTGCACGCATTGAAGGAAGAGATGAATTACTTGACCATCGTACTAAGTCAAAAGAAAGTAATAAATAATATAAGAATTCCGGAATTAACGTTTCTCCAGGAACTATTCCCATGACATTATTATCAAACGCAGTACTTTCTGAGAGGATTCTTTTTTTATTCGTTGCAATAGCTGCACCAATCTTTGGGAATACTACTGTTCCTTTTGGACATGCTTTACCCTTTATTTCCTTTAATATATCAGCTGTAACAAAATTATTGGCCGTAATAATATACATTTCATTTCCGTTGCTGTTCATATCACTTACCTTAATAAAAGGAATGCCTTCGGTATTACCTTGGTATTTTTTGGGAAAACCACTTCCACTGACTACCTCAGCAACACTGCCTATTTCTTCCAAGTTGTATTCATTGTCAATCAAGATATTCTTGGTATACCTTTCCCTAGTCAAATTGTAATCTCCACTTTTTTCAATTTCCCTTTTCTCGACAAGCACAGCAATATTTTTTGGCCAAATAGGATCACTTCCGCCAATCACACTAGTTCCAATTATTGCAGGAAGTTCCCCTGTCACTTTTTCGTACAAAACATTAAGGTCTTTAATCGTAGGGTTCTGCTGAAAAGTCTTGAGTACTTTAAGCGCAGTAGGTAAATCATTTTTGTTAATCTTTCTTCTTTGTGCACCTAATCCAAAACCATCGTTTTCAATCTTTACAAACAGAATCTCGTTAGTTTTCTTTGCTAGTGCTCTATCTAATAATAAGATTGATGTTTTGACACCACTGTATGGCTGAAAAATTCCAGCAGGCATAGAAACGACTGCATAAAGTCCCCAATTTTCAATTAAATTTTTTCTTAAACTTTTGTACGCATTGGAGGATTGAAATATAATTCCTTCGGGAACAATAATCCCCGCTCGACCATTGATATTAAGATGTTCGGCAATGTAATCTACAAATAAAACCTCGGCTCGTTTTGCTTGAACGGAGAATCTTTTATGCGGTCTTATACCTCCCTTTGGTGTCATAAAAGGCGGATTGGCTAGGATCACATCAAAGGTTTCGTCCCATCTCTTCTCATCTGACAAAGTGTCATATTCATGTATTTTTGGTTTAGGAAATCCATGGAGATATAAATTTACCAAAGAAAGCTTGACCATATCAGGGGAAATATCGTAGCCCACAAAATTGTTCATCAATTTCTTTTTTTCATCAGGCGTAAGATGTTTTTCTTCGTTGGTTGGTTTTCCTGTTATATCATTCTTACCATCATGTTGACCCAATATATGTTTATAAGCGGATATTAGGAATCCAGCTGTTCCACAAGCAGGGTCAAGAATAGTGTCATTTTTCTTGGGGTCCACAATCTCGACAATAAAATCTATAATATGCCGTGGAGTACGAAATTGTCCCGCATCTCCTTGGCTCCCCATGATGGAGAGTAAATATTCAAAGGCATTGCCTAAGTTTTCGCTATGATCGTAGGTAAATTGATTGATTTCTTTTAAAAACAAAGACAGTGTTCGAGGATCTCGGAAAGGTAAAAATGCACCTTTAAAAATATTTCTAAATAACTGAGGAATGTCTGGGTTTTTGGGAATGTTATCGAGTGCCTGAACATATAAATCCAGTCTCTCTTGTCCAGATAGTTTGTTATCCAAAAGTTTTGTCCACGCATATTGGCTGAAACCATCTGTAAAAAAATTAGCTTTGCCACCCAATTCTACGGATTCTCTGTCCATATCATCCATGAATTTGTAGATAAGAGCAGTGGTTATCTGCTCAACCTGAGCTTTAGGATCTGGTACTTTTCCCACCAATATTTGCCTAGCAGTATCAATTTTGTGTTTTGTTGTTTGATCAAGCATATTTTCCTTATCTTAAGTATGTATTTAACGGAACATAATCTTTAACATATTCCGGCACTGTTTTTCTCCAACTATTTAATGCCTTGAATTCTGCCATACCGAAACCCGGATAAACATTTAGTTCGGCAAAGTGCTTGTTGTTGATAATGTCCCTGAACTTTTCGTCTGTGACATATGCTTTTAGATAATTTTTAATAAATGGCACATATTTACTTTCCGGTTTGTGAATTGAGATAAATTTGTCACACTCTTCCTCAAGCTTTTCATCTTTTGATTGGAAATTGTTGATTAGACCAAAAACTCTCTCCAGAAATTCCCGCCATGAAATTCGTCGATCAAGATTTTCGCTTTTTCTTACTTTGTCTAAATTTAAATACAACTTAGGTTTGTCTTCGTATTTCTTTCTAACAATCTGTACTGCTTTATCCCATTGCTCATTTTCAACCGCAGATTTTATTTCATCATCCTTTTTCAATTCCTCACGAGCTTTATCAAAGAGTTTTCGATCTACCTTCATTCCTTCAAGGCCGATGGGGGTTTCGGTAAGCACTTTCACCTTGTCCGGATCAAAAATTTCAATTTCGTCTATATCAACACCAACAGGACCATCTCCCCCCGGACCAGTTTGCTTGATAGGCAGTTTGATTACTTCATCATAGTCGAATTTTTCCTCGAAATATTCACAGTTGGCAAAAAAGTCAAAAAGTTTAAAGTTGACTTTCTCCTTCTTGTGACTGTCTTTATATTCATCAGTGTATTCAAATGAGTATTTTCTGGTACCCCTGCCTTTTATTTGAATGAAATCCGTGGGAGAAAAAATAGGGCGCATAAAGGCTAGGTTTAAAATATCTTGGCAATCATAACCGGTAGTCATCATGCCAACAGTGACGCAAATCCTGGTTTTACTTGATTTGTAATTTTCTAAAAATTGGGTGTGGCCATTAAGGTTGTTATTGGCGAAATTGATAGGGAATTGTTGGGCATCTGCAACATTTGATGTAATTTGAACAGCAAAATCTGAATTATATTTACTAGGCCATATTTTGCTTGCCATTTGATTGAGAATCTGAGTAATTTTCGAAGCATGTTTTTGACTAACGCAAAAGATAATGCTCTTGCCAATTTCTCCACTAATGGGATCTTTTAAAGAATTTTCCAAGAATGTTTTGCAAAAAACACGATTAGTTTTTTCAGAATAAAACTTCTTTTCAAAGTCCTTTTGAAAAAAGGTCTCTTCATTTTCTGCGCCTTCTTCATCCTCGACCACAACAGAGTAACCTTTTTCTGAAAGAAGTTCGGTTGTAATGTCCGTTCTGGCATCTGCCACAATTGGGTTTATGAGATAGCCATCTTTGACCCCATCAAGCAGACTATATCTAAAAGTCGGATTACCACTTTTGCAGCCAAAAGTAATATAGGTATCAAGTAATTGCCGTCTTTCCCATGATCTTTGATCCCTTGCTGATAATTCTTCCGGATTGATATTTTTAAGATAGTCTTTTGGAGTAGCCGTGAGACCCAGTTTGTAACCCACAAAATACTCAAAAACGGCTCGTGAATTACCGCCAATTGCTCGATGAGATTCATCAGCGATCAAAAGGTCAAAATCTGTTGGTGAAAACAGTTTCTTATATTTATCTTGAGAGGACAGGCTTTGAACCGTGGAAATAACCACCTCTGCTTTTTTCCAGTCATCCCTGTTTTGTTTATAAATTACTGTCGAGTAGTCGTTGCCCAAATAACGAACAAAGTTTTTATAAGCCTGATCTTCTAGCTCTAAACGATCAACTAAAAATAAAATTCTTTTGGCATTGCCTGTTCGTAAAAACAGCTTGATGATTGCGGCAGATATCAGAGTTTTACCTGTTCCAGTTGCCATCTCAAAAAGAAATCTATCGTTACCCTTCTTGGCAGAGTCTTGCAATGAATGAATTGCGTTTACCTGATAAGGGCGTAGTACCCTAATATTTCGATCCCACAAATACGCATCTCGTGTTTCTTCATCTTGATATAAAGGGTCATCTTTAAAATTTGGTTCTTGAGTAATAGCAATGTAATTCTTGTCAATAATTTCATCAGCCAAGCGCTTATTATTAGGTTTAAACCCATGACGATGTTTAAGAGATTCTTGTGTAGGGAACTCTGTAATAACTTCTGGGTTGCCTCTTTCTAAATCCCAAAAATAGTGAAGGTTGCCATTGGATAGGATAATAAATCGTACATTTTGAGATTGAGCGTATCTTCTTGCTTGTTCTTTTCCATCCAGGGGGCTTTTGCCTTCTTTTTTAGCTTCTAAAATGACTAGTGGAAAACCATCTTCATCATTTAACAAAAAATCGATAAAGCCACTTTTAATTTTTTCGAAATCTTCCCCTAGAGCATCTATATCATTTTCAGTGATTTTTATATTAGGTTCTAGCTGAATGTTTGAAGGACCTTTTTCATCATCAAAAAAGCGCCACCCAGAATCCTCGAGAAGTTTGTTGATTTTTATTCTTGCTTTTGCTTCTTTAGAATTTGCCATAGTTTATTTAGTCTTACTTTCAATTAACCTCTTAATATCCTCTTTTTTGTACCTTCTAATCCGGCGTTCTCCAAACCTAACCGCCACTAGGATACCCTTCTTATCCCACGCTCTTAAAGTGTTTGGATGTACTTTTAATACTTCAGACGCTTCTTTTAGAGTTATAAGTTCGGGCAATTTGTTATCGTCTGTTTTTGTATTATCTACCATTAGCTACCATTATAATACATCAACTGTAAAAATGTAAAAATTCTAGTATTGCAAAATAGTATTGTATAGTTGACTTACCTGACTGCATTGATATAATTCTTTTCAAGTACAATCATTTTAAATGATTCGTGCCAAAAGCTGCCCCACCGGTAGCTTTTTTGTTATTTTCAGGCCTGCCCTTATTTAATAATTTATTAAAGGGGGTGAGTTTACTCAAAAAATTATAATAAGATCTCCAGATTTGAAGA
>JAHJGG010000015.1 GCA_018824545.1 Patescibacteria group bacterium
ATCAAATGTTCCTCGTGGAGAGGCTGTTCCAATCCCTACTCTTTCATTGGTAGTATCCACATTAAAGATAGGCAAACCACCATCTGCATCTAAAATTTGGAAACTAGTTATAGAGTCAGACGAATTTTGTATTTGAAGAGCACTGGTTGAAGATACTGTAAAACTAGCATAATTACTAGCATCATACCCAAGCCTGAGCTGTTCAGATGTATCTATAATGTGTAAAGTAGTTGAAGGAACGATCGTACCAATACCTACTTTTCCACTCTGATCAATCACAAACTTCTCTGATCCGTTATTTCTCACTGATAATAAATTTCCATTAGCCAAGGTATTCGCTGTATCAAAAATAAATACATTTGAATCAGTAGAAGTAGCGCTGGATTTGAATAGTGCTGTATGGGAAAAACGTAGAGTGTTAGTGGCAGTAGTTACATTGGTACTGGTTGGTGCAGACATACCAAAGTCGCCTGAAAGTAAGAGGCCTGCACTACCAACACCCAAACCTCCGCGGATATTTAGACCTTGGTCAAATATGGCGTGAGACATCACTTGCAGATTATCAATCTTGGCAGTACCGATTTCAGCATTTGAGATGGTGGTGCCAGAGATGTCGATGATTTCGAGGGCGTCACTAGTCTCTGACACAACATAGGTATAATTACCAGATACAAAGACTGAAGTGGGATCGTTTAGCAACGCACCTCCAACACCATCGGCAATTGAACTTTTATGAACTGGATTTGTAGAGCTTGAGATGTCTACTATTTCGAGGGCATCACTATTATGAGAAGCCACATACGCGTAATTGCCAGAGACAAAGACTGAGTAAGGACCACTTAACAACGCACCGCCAGCGCCAGTGAAAATTTTTCCCGCGTGTGTTGGGTTGGCTGGGTCGGAGATATCTATGATTTCAAGAGCGTGGCTACCACCAGAAGCCACATAAGCATAATTGCCATAGACAAATACATCGTTAGGCTCTTCCAACGAAGCACCCCCTGCGCCATGGACAATAGATCCTTTGTGCGTTGGATTTGCAGGATCAGAGATGTCAATGATTTCAAGGGCAACACTGGTCTCGGATACCACATACGCATAATTACCGGAGACAAAGACTGATTTAGGTGTTTCCAATTTTGCACCCCCTGCGCCATGGACAATAGATCCTTTGTGCGTTGGATTTGCAGGATCAGAGATGTCAATGATTTCAAGGGCGTTGCTATTAAAGCATGCAACATATGCGTAATTGCCAGAGACAAAGACTGAATAAGCGTCAACCAATAGCGCACCACCCACACCATTGACAAGTGAGCCCTTGTGCGTTGGATCGGCAGAATTAGAAATATCAATAATTTCAAGAGCATCATTACCAGTTCCAACAACATAAGCATAATTGCCAGAGACAAAGACTGAAGTAGGCGTATCTAAAAGTGCACCGCCTTCTCCATTAAGTATGGACCCCTTGCCTGTTGGATTAGAAGGATCAGAAATGTCAATAATTTGCATTCCATCATTATCGCCTTTAGCGAGAACATAAGCATAATCTCCAGAGACAAAAACTGAACGAGCACCATCCAAAGCTACCGAACTTATTGATCCTGCATGTACAGGACTCCCCACTTTACCCTCAACATCCAATAATTTGTAAATCGTTGTTGTATTAAACACAAAACTACCATCACTTCCTGAAATAGGAATGTAAGTAGAGGTTGAAGCAGTAGAGGTTGCACTTACTCCTGATAAGTATTCCGAATTAAATGCAAATGGTACTGATGTCAATTGTTTTCTTGGGGACATGACTGTGCCCTCTACAATTACCTCAAGATAAACATTGGTATTATTCTGAAAAATACTTGGACTAACTGCATTGGAAGCTGGAGTGCCAGCAGTGTCGCCAAGACTTATCGTAAATACTCCGTTGCTTGGTGTTACATTTACTGTGGTGGTGCTACCTAATGTTCCTGATGCAGTATAGAGTAGTGTTCCTCCAGTTAGAGAGTCATAGAGTAAAAATGCCATTGCTTTGGTAGTAGTAACAGCAGCACTGCTCTCTAATAGTTTAGCTTGATAACCAATGATAGTAGGGGCTGAAGCTGTATCAACTACATTATTCTTACCAAAAAGTAGAATAGAACCAAAGAGACTTACAAACAAGATAACACACAAAACCCAAAACACAAACGACGGTCTTTCGTTTGTTTTCTTGACCTCATTTTTTGTGCACCAAACTGGCTTACGAGCAAACATGGGATTCGTAAGTTTGACAGATTTAATAGAATAAATAATGTGTACAATATTAGTTATTCTTTCT
The DNA here is from genome assembly GCA_018824545.1 of Patescibacteria group bacterium. GTDB lineage: Bacteria > Patescibacteriota > Patescibacteriia > Magasanikbacterales > UBA922 > JAHJGG01. The sequence goes on from JAHJGG010000015.1 coordinate 2,315, forward strand.
ATATTTTAGCATAAAATGAAACTTTTGTAATGTATTGGTGTGGATAAAGTTGACAAAAAAAAGAACCCACTGGTTCTTTTTAAATTATACAAAAAATAACTATTCAAAAACAATATTATCTACCCATATATATCTTCATTTTTTGACATTGTACCACCCAATTCATCTTGTTCTTTTGAAACAGATGAATCTACTATTTCTTTTGCCAGATCTTTCATATTATCACTCTCTACCTCCATATCATTAGAATTTACTACTTCCAAACTTTCTGGTTGTACTGGTTTTGTTATTTCTGGTTCGACTAAATTGGTAAGGCTTTCTATTTTCTCACTATTCATATCACTTACTACTTGTACAGAATCTTGCTGAGAAGTTTCACCACCTCCCACAACAACACTAGTAGGCAACACTTCAATATCA
>JAHJGG010000016.1 GCA_018824545.1 Patescibacteria group bacterium
ATAAGGGAAGATATAAAAAAAATGAACACTCAGTTTTCAACAGACAAAGAAAGAGAAGATTTTGTTTATGATTCAGTTTATAAATTTGTTTATCAAAATATTCAGTCTTTTGTTTTCAATCTCAATATTCCATCTCGATGGGGGACACAGACACCATTTACCAATATCACACTTGATTGGAATGTGCCAGATGATCTAAAAGACAAACGACTTGTGATGGGTGGAGAACCATATGCCTATACTTTTGGTGAATTACAGCCACAACTGGATATTGTAAACAAGGCATTTATAGAAGTTATGACCCATGGGGATGCCAAGGGTAGAACATTTACTTTTCCAATTCCGACTTACAATGTTACAGATGATTTTGATTGGGATGATCCCAAGAATTTACCATTGTTTGAGATGACTGCCAAGTATGGTACTCCATATTTTCAAAATTTTATCAATTCTGATCTGGACCCGGCTGATGTGCGTTCTATGTGTTGTCGCTTGCAGTTGGATTTGAAAGAACTTAGAAAGCGTGGAGGAGGACTCTTTGGCTCTGCTGAGATGACAGGCTCAATTGGAGTGGTTACAATTAATACTGCACGCATTGGTTATTCTTGCAAAGGGCACAAGGATAGATTTTTTGGACACTTACATTACTTGATGCAATTGGCCAAGACATCATTAGAGATGAAGCGTGTAGAAATTCAAAAATGGATTGATAGAGGACTATTTCCTTTTACCAAACGGTATCTAGGAGCACTGAACAATCATTTTTCTACAATTGGGGTAAATGGATTGAATGAAGCGATAAGAAATTTTACAAACGACGAAGAAAACATTACAACCGAGTGGGGGCAGGCTTTTGCCAAAGAAGTTCTAGATTTTATGCGCGACAAACTCACTGTTTTTCAGGAGGAGACAGGTAATTTGTACAATTTGGAAGCTACACCAGCAGAAGGTACTACATACCGTTTTGCAAAAGAAGACAAAAAGAGATATCCAGATATTATTCAAGCTGGAACAGAAGAGGCACCATATTATACCAATTCTTCTCAGATTCCAGTGGGATATAGTGATGATGTTTTTGAGGCTTTAGATGTTCAGGCAGAATTGCAGAGCAAATATACTGGAGGTACTGTATTTCATTGTTACATGGGGGAGAGGATCTCTAGTGGAGAGGCTTGTCGTAATTTGGTGAGAAAAATATTATCAAATTATAGATTGCCATATATTACTATCACTCCAACATTTTCTATTTGCCCAAAACATGGTTATGTGGCAGGTGAATATGATTTTTGCCCAAAGTGTGACAGTGAAATAGGTTATATTGGTCCAAAGTTTGACCAAGAACTTAGACATACTTACATTAGTATGGCAGCGGATAAGTGACCGCGGGAGCACCAGAGCACCTGATCACTTAAGCACTAAAGCACACGAGCACGAGAGCACGAGAGCACGAGAGCACGACAGCACTGAAGCACATGAGCACTTTGATAAAGTTATAAAAATTATCTATTAATATTAATACAAAACATATGCAAGAACAAAATGGAGCACCATATCTACAACCATCTCTTTCGGGGGATACTAATATTTCGGATCTGGAGAGCAAGAGAACAAGGTGTGAAGTCTGGACACGAGTGATGGGTTATCACCGACCTGTGTCAAATTTTAACACTGGCAAAAAGAGTGAACACTATTCACGAAAGCATTTTCAGGAGAACATATGTGCAATATCAAATGTTCAGTTTGTGAAGCAATATAGTCAAATATCCTGAGTGAAGCCTAGAGGGCTGAATCGAAGGATCTTTATCAGTCTGAATAGAGTGAAATAGATGATTTGTTTGAGATGTCTTGAATGGAGACTCAGATCTTATGTCCAAGTCATCTCTTGGAGTGTGATTAAAACATAAGCCAGAGGCTTTGAAAGATCCCTCGCTACGCTCGGGATTGTGTCTAGTCCTATGCAAATCAGTGGAATACAAAAATTTACTTTACTTGACTACCCAAATAAAACAGCCTGTGTGATATTTACACCAGGCTGTAATTTTCGTTGTGGTTTTTGTCATAATCCAGAGTTTGTATTGCCAGAAAAAATTCAAAAAATAAAGGACAGCTTTATTCCAGAGGAAATATTTTTTAATTTTTTGGAAAGACGAGGAAAACTTCTAGATGCAGTGGTTATTTCTGGGGGAGAGCCATCACTTATGCCGGATATTATAGAATTTGTAACAAAAATTAAAGGGATGGGTTTTTTGGTAAAGCTAGATTCCAATGGTAGTAGGCCTGGAGTAATCAGAGATATGATTCAGGCCAAACTGGTAGACTACATTGCAATGGACATCAAAACTAGTTTGGAAAAGTATACATCATTGGTCGGTACAAGTGGTAATCCAGAAAAAATAGAAGAAAGCATTAAGATTATTATGGACAGTGGCTTGCCATATGAATTTCGATCAACCATTGTAAAAGAAGATCACCCAAGAGAAGTGCTGGAACAGATGGCAAGACTAATCTCTGGTGCAGAAAAATATTATTTACAAAGATTTCGACCAGGGACAGTGCTTAATCCAAAATATAATGATTTTTCTTCTTATTCAAGTGAGGAGATGGAAGATATTGCAAAGAATATTTTTTCTCCAGTAATAAAAGAGGTTTCGGTCAGAGAATAAAAATAAAATCGTTCTGTATTTTTCAGTAAAAAGAATAAAATAGGTCTGTATTTCTTTTGTTTGATTTATCTGTTATACTATGCTTATAGCCTAGCTTTTTAAAGATATTTTATCCCAACGTTTTGGGAGGAGAATTCTCTATCATATGCAAAAAGAAGATTACAATCAAAAAGATGAAATTTTTGAGATGATTTTGGAAAATCCTGGCGACCATGCTGCGGTCATTCAGGCTACTCCAGTTGGGGTGCACCTTACAGATGATTGGCAGATAAGTGGAGAAGAGGGTCAGCTAGCAGTAGATGTGATGGAGTCTGCCAAAGAAGTAATAGTAATTTCTACTATGGCTGGGGCAGATACTAGTAGTATAGAGGTCTACGTTCAGGGAGATCTACTAACTATTCGCGGTCATAGACCAGAGCCAAACCTACCAGAAACAATTGATCAAAAATTTTATCAAGAATGTTTTTGGGGCAGATTTTCTCGTTCTATTGTTTTACCTATTGAGGTAAAGTCTGAGATGGCTCATGCAGAATACAAAAACGGCGTTCTCATAGTTCGGGTACCCAAAAAACAAACTGACGCAAGAATTCCAATTACTATTGTAGAAGAATAACATGATTAAAGAGTTTTTTAAGGAAAAAATTGTAAAATTTTCTTGGCAAAGAATCTGGGTTGTCACCATTGTGGTCATTGTTTTTATTGGTGTATTTTTTACAGGACTCGTGGTCTACGCTCACAGTTATCGAGATCGTAT